>JBCCJE010000125.1:0-9776 GCA_039027925.1 Bacteroidota bacterium | reverse complement strand
TTGACAGTTCGCTTCACCTTGGCCCCCATCTAGCGAAACCATCGCAGGGCCAGGGATCACAACAAACAGCAACAACACGCGATATAGGGGATTTATCATGGGGTTCGAACATATCTTGGTCGAAAAGAAGGATGCGGTTGGCGTGATAACTCTCAACCGCCCTAAGGCCCTCAACGCGCTCTGCGCAGATCTGATTGCCGAGCTACCCTTCCAAAGCATCATTCATCATCAAGACACAAGCTGCAACACTGAAAGAAAATGGAGCATTTATAAAAATATTTGCTAGAATTGCTTCGGCAGAACGTACCCTGCGAAAAGTACTATTTGAAATAGTATCCATCGAGCAAAAAGATAATTTTCTTATCAATCACTACATCAGTACCTACCGAAAATACCACGCTGAACAGTTTGGTCTCGAAGAGATTCCACCCGATTTTGAGTTTTTACATAATCGTGTAGATAGCTTTAGTTTAGTAGAAAAAAAAGCCTACAAATACATCATTGATGTCGTACTCCGAAGAGAATCAACTTTTAGAGATGGTTTTATCAATTTGATCTACGACGAAAAAGTAGGATTTTTCGATATTACTTTTTCTTCTCCTAGTGAACATTTTTCGATTGCATTTATCAGCACACATATCAAAATTGCTCAACAACTATTTTACGAAAGTGCTATTTATCCTAATAAAGATGCCTACGTAGAACGGGAACAACAAGTGGCTACATTAAGAGAAAAATATAAAAAATCATTTTATGAGTTGGGAAGGGTCAAAGATCTGTATAGCCGATACAAATATAAAGTAACCTCTGATATAGAAAAAGAAGAAAGAGACATTACAGAACGGGAATCTAATCGCCTCCATAATTATGTCAATCGCATTAACCGACTAGATGTAGCTACCCAAATCAACAAATCAGATTACTTAGCTGGACTGGAAAATCTACAGTCCGTAGAAATTGATAACATTACTGCCGCACCACTCATCACCCTCACGGAACTAACAGACTCCCCTATTGAACCTCAGGTACCATCTTGGAAAAAAGCAGTTGCTATTGGCAGCATATTGGGTGGTTTTTTAATCTGTTTACTCCTCATTGTAGTTAAAATTTTTAGGGACATTTTGTTGGAATTAAAAAAGGAACAAGAGGCAAAACAGCAAGATCAACTTCGGCAAGAAGAGGCAATGCTTAGCTAGAATTTTTGTAAAAAACTTTCAAAATTATATTTTACATAATGAGAAAAAACTAGATGAGTAAAATAATACTACGAGGTGCAATAAAATTTTTAGCCCCTAAATTCCTCTGAATACTTTGGAGGACTGCTATATTCTATTTGCTAGATTTTTGTACATAAATAAGGTTTGCACAACCAATTACTTCTGCCCGCCACCGGCGGAGAATATTTTACTTCTGGAAGTCTAGCAAAAACATTTCCCACCACCCTGCTGTTCTAGCAGCATGAAAAGTGAAACGAAGGATCTGCTCCAATTTACCTCCAAAGGAATTTACTGTCCACCTGCCGATGTGTTCATTGACCCTTGGCGGCCCGTCAAAAAAGCACTCATCACCCACGGGCACTCTGACCACAGTAGATATGGACATGATGCTTACCTAGCTACCACAACTGCTGCCCCCGCCATCAAGTACCGACTCGGCGACATCAATATTCAGACAATTGATTTTGGGAAAAAAATAAAGATCAATGGCGTTCAATTTTCGTTTCATCCTGCGGGTCACATTCTAGGCTCTGCGCAAATTCGAGTCGAACATCAAGGCGAAGTGTGGGTAGCGTCGGGAGATTATAAATTGGAAGATGATGGATTAGCCGAACCCTTTGAACCCATTCGCTGCCATACCTTCATCACGGAATCCACTTTTGGTTTGCCCGTTTACAATTGGAAACCACAGGCAGAAGTTTTTCATAACATCAACAAGTGGTGGCGAAAAAATGCAGCGGATGGAAAAGTAAGTTTTATCACGGGCTACTCTTTGGGAAAAGCACAACGCATCCTGCAAAATCTGGATACTTCCATCGGAAAAATCTATACTCACGGTGCGGTGGAAAATATCAACGAAGTGATGCGAGCGCAAGGAATCCTCCTACCGCCCACCACGAGGGTGACTAAAGAAATTTCTCCTAAAGATTATCCAACCAATTTGGTATTAGCACCACCCGGTGCTTTGAACAGCAAGTGGATGAAAAAATTTAAACCCATTGCTATTGCCATTTGCTCGGGCTGGATGACCCTCCGTGGGGCAAGGCGACGAAAGGCAGTGGAGCGTGGTTTTATTTTGTCGGATCACGTAGATTGGAAAGACCTCAATCAAGCAGTAGCTGCTACCGAAGCTAGTCGGGTGATCGTCACCCACGGATACACTTCCATTTATACCAACTATCTTGAATCTTTAGGATTAGAAGCACAGGCGGCGCAAACAGAATTTACGGGAGAAAGCATTGATAATGATGATACCCCTAGCGAATCCGAAAATTAACCCATGAAACATTTCGCCCAATTATTTACTCAACTAGATCAGACCACTAAGACGCTAAAAAAAGTAGCCGCCTTGGTGGAATATTTTCAAGTAGCGGAGGACCGTGACCGACTCTGGGCGATTGCTATTTTGTCGCATCGTCGCCCCAAGCGTACCGTCAAAACGAGCTTGATGAGAACTTGGGCAGCAGAGTTAGCCAACGTTCCGCTTTGGTTATTCGAAGAAAGTTACCACGTCGTAGGCGACCTAGCCGAGACAATTGCGCTCGTACTTCCCCCACCATCCACTCAACACAACGCTTCGCTTTCTCATTGGATCGAAGTCATCAAAGGACTAGATAAAAAGGAGGATGAGGTGAAAAAAGAAACAGTTATCAATGCTTGGGCGGGCATGACTTACGCCGAGCGTTTTGTTTTTAACAAACTAATTACGGGTGGCTTTCGAGTGGGTGTTTCCCAAAAATTAATGATGCGAGCGTTGGCGCAATTTGAAGGTGAAGAAGAAAATTCCATTGCACATCGGCTTATGGGAAATTGGACACCCGACAATACCACTTACGAAAAACTCATTCGTTCGCACAATCCCCTCGATGATATTTCTCGACCTTATCCTTTCTATTTGGCTTACGCTTTGGAAGATGAACCCACTACCCTCGGCAGCCCTGCGGAGTGGCAAGTAGAAAGAAAATGGGATGGTATCCGCGGACAATTAATTGTGAGGGATGATAATTTATTCGTTTGGTCGAGGGGGGAAGAATTGGTCACAGATAAATTTCCAGAATACCATCCATTAGCTGAACTCCTTCCCAATGGGACGGTCATTGATGGAGAAATTTTACCATTCAAAGCTGGTAAACCGCTGACTTTCAATGTATTGCAAACGCGTATCGGGAGAAAAAATGTTACTAAAAAAATACTAGAATCCGCTCCCGTTATTTTGATGTGTTACGATTTATTGGAATACAAGGGAAAAGATATTCGGCAATCTCCACTCGAAGAACGTAGGCAATTATTAGAAAAAATAGTTAGTGAAAGTGGAAGTGAGATACTTCTGCTATCGGAGGTGATTGACTTTGATGATTGGACAACAGCAGCCGAAGTGCGAGCAACTTCTAGGGAACATTTCAGCGAAGGACTAATGATTAAAAAATTAGATTCGACCTACCGCTCGGGTAGAAAAAAAGGAGATTGGTGGAAGTGGAAAGTAGATCCGCTAACCATTGATGCGGTCATGCTCTACGCCCAACGCGGACACGGCCGACGGGCTAACCTTTACACAGATTATACTTTTGCGGTGTGGAAAGGAGAAGAGTTAGTACCTTTTACCAAAGCCTATTCGGGACTTACGGATAAAGAATTTAACGAAGTGACAGCGTGGGTCAGGAAAAATACTAAAGAAAGATTTGGGCCCGTCCGAAGTGTCAAACCCGAATTGGTTTTCGAAATTGCCTTCGAAGGCATCAATGCCTCTAGTCGCCACAAGTCGGGGGTAGCTTTGAGATTTCCGAGGATGCTGCGTTGGCGAAAAGATAAAAAAGTGGACGAAGCCAACACCCTTGATGATCTAAAAAAGATGCTCGAAGTTTATGGATAGAAAAACGCAAATTCAACTTGGAGAACAATGGTTTCAACAAAAAGGATGGCAACCATTTCCATTTCAAATCAATACGTGGAAGGCTTATCTCCAAGGAAAAAATGGCATCGTCAACGCTGCCACGGGAAGTGGAAAAACTTACGCACTACTCGTTCCCATCCTCATCGAATTTATTTCTAAGCATGCAGGGAAAAATAAATTACCTACCAATAATGGACTACAAGCCATTTGGATTTCGCCCATCAAAGCCTTGACCAAAGAGATAAAACTCTCCGCCGAAAGGGCCGCCGAAGCACTCGGAGTAGAGTGGAAAATAGCCATTCGTACGGGAGATACCCCGACCAATGAACGCACAAAACAGAAAAAGAATCCTCCCGAAATTCTAATCACTACGCCCGAAAGTTTGCATTTGCTTTTAGCCACAGTAGGCTACGAAACTATTTTTAAAAACCTCAAAGTACTCGTAGCGGACGAGTGGCACGAACTCGTAGGATCAAAACGGGGTGTCCAGGTAGAGCTAGCACTTAGCCGATTAAAATCGCTTTTACCAACACTAAAAGTTTGGGGTATCTCCGCTACCATTGGCAACATGGAAGAGGCAGCGATGGTACTTTTTGGAGATGATTACGAAAAGAAAAATTGGAAATTAATCCGATCTCAAATTTCCAAAAAACTAGAAATCCATCCCGTCCTGCCTGACAAAATTGAAGACTTTCCGTGGGCTGGTCATTTAGGTATCTTCCTGATTGACAAGGTGTTAGCCATTGTTAACCAAAGCAAAACCACCCTCCTATTTACCAATACCCGCAACCAATGCGAACGGTGGTACCAAGAGTTGCTCGACCACCAACCTGAATTGGCAGGACTTATCGCCATGCACCACAGCGCCATCGCTAGGGAACAAAGAGATTGGGTAGAAAATGCCCTGCACGAGGGGACACTACAGTTGGTAGTTTGTACCTCCAGCCTTGACTTGGGCGTAGATTTTCGTCCCGTCGAAACGGTCATTCAAATCGGAAGTCCCAAGGGAGTCGCTCGATTTATGCAGCGGGCTGGACGTAGCGGACACCAGCCGGGAGCTACTAGCGTCATTCATTTTGTACCTACCCACGCCTTAGAGTTAGTGGAATCGGCTGCCCTTCGCCGAGCGGTTAAGACCCAAAATCTGGAAAGCCGTATCCCTTATATTCGGTCGTTCGATGTGCTGGTTCAGTACTTGGTGACACTCTCCGTATCGGGTGGCTTCGTTGCCGATCAGATTTTTTCGGAGATCAAAAAAACATTTTCCTACCGCAGCGTCTCCTCCGAAGAATGGAATTGGTGTTTGGCATTTATCTGCACGGGCGGTGCTTCGCTGGATGCCTACGACGAATACAATCGGGTAGGGCTTTACAAAGGCAAGTACTACATCGCCGACCAAAAAATGGCTACCCGCCACCGACTGTCCATTGGAACTATCGTGAGCGATACTACCATCGAAGTCAAGTATCGAAATGGTTCAAAAATCGGACGGATCGAAGAGCGATTTATCTCGGGACTCAACATCGGGGACGTTTTTATTTTTAGTGGAAAAGTACTCGAAGTCGTGCGCATCAAAGACATGGAGGTAAGAGTAAAAGCCAGCAAAAAGAAAAAAGGGATCACGCCCTCGTGGGCAGGTGGGCGTATGCCTTTCTCTTCCCAACTCTCGGAAGAGCTTCGACACCAAATGACCCTTCTGCAAAAAAACAAGATACACACGGAGGAGCTAAAAAAATTAGAACCGCTCCTTTCGCTCCAAAAAGATCGTTCCCAAATTCCAGCAGAAGATGAACTACTCGTAGAATATTTTAAAGATCGAGAAGGCTATCATTTGGTTTTTTATCCATACGAAGGACGCTTTGTACACGAAGGGCTGAGTACTTTGATTGCGTGGCGAATTGCGCAACTGCAAAAAATCAGTTTTTCCGTAGCCGTCAATGATTACGGATTTGAACTCCTGAGCGACCAAAAATTAGAGGTTAAAAACATCGTGACCCCTACCCTATTTTCTACGGAAAATTTATGGAACGATATTCAAAGTAGTGCCAACTCGGTAGAAATGGCAAAACGAAAATTTCGGGACATCGCTAGTATCGCAGGGCTAGTTTTCAAAGGATACCCCGGTGCGCAAAAACGCGATAAGCACCTCCAATCGTCAGCACAACTTTTCTTTAAAGTATTCCAAGATCACGAACCCGATAATCTCTTGGTCAAACAAGCCTACGAGGAAGTCATGCGATTCCAGTTAGAAGAGACTCGACTGCGAGATACGATGAATCGGATTGTTCAGCAAAAGATCACCATAACTTCTCCTCCCCGATCTACGCCGTTTTCATTTCCCATCTTAGTAGATCGGATGCGGGAAAAAGTGTCGAGTGAAAGTTTGCAGGACAGAATTAGAAAGATGAAGTTGAAGATGATTTCGTAGGTTAGGAATATTTGTTCATCATCTCCTCATAGGGAATAAGATCGTTGTCATCATAGCTTTCTTCGATAGCGGCATCCAATTCTTTTTGTTGCGCTTCGGTGAGTTCATCCCAAAAATCAGTTTTGGAAATGTTTTGTTGGATTACGTCTTGTAAAATATCTTGTAGCCATAGAAGTAGTTCTATATCATCTTAAGCATAAAGAAAATTAATCTGTAAAAGGTGGCTGATAAATTTGCTACTTCTTTTCAAGTCTTAGAAAGGCTCAATTAATGATAAGAATTTCGGTAGCCTACACCATCAAAGAAGAATAGGAAAAGTGAGAGAAAGTAAATATCTTACCAAGAAAAAATTGGTTAATATCTATGTTGACGATGAGGAGCTTTGTGTAGAGCGTGTAAAATCACGTGTACTAAAAGGCGGTCACGATGTACCAGAAGAAGCAATCAGAAGAAGATTTTCTAGGAGCATAAAAAACTTTTGGAATGAATTTACAAAAATTACTGATAGCTGGCTTTTGCTATATAATGGAGAGGAACAATATCAACAAGTAGCAATAGGAGAAGAAGATAAATATAGTGTCGAAAACGAATACCTGATGACAAAGTTTGAAGAACTAATAAAATAAAAATGAAAGAAGTAGAAAAAATAGCAAATGATTCTTTGTATTTAGAAATGCGAGAAATATTACGGATAGCAAATAAAGCTGCGAAAAGAGCAAAAGAGGAAAATAAGAAATACGGAATACCAAGAATATACTGGAGAAACGGAAGATTATACTATGAGCTATCAAATGGAATAATTACAGAAGAACAACCAGAGATACTAAAAAAGAAAACAGTATATGACAAGTAGCAGCCTAAAGATAACAATCACCACCAATGACCTTCACCCATAAAAATCAAACATTACATTTACATCCTCTAAAGGCCATCTTCTGGGAGGAAAAAAAAATCTTATTCCTCGCAGATTTACATCTCGGCAAAGCAGCGCATTTTCGTAAAGGAGGCTTGGCAGCACCGGCCGGCCTCGCCGCAGAAAACTTCTTGAATCTCGAAAACCTACTCGCTTTTTTCAATCCCGTAAAAGTATTGTTTTTAGGTGATCTTTTTCATAGCCAATTAAATAGCGTTTGGGAAAAATTTGCCCGCTTTATAGAATCCTACGGGGATATTTCTTTTGAATTGGTCAAGGGAAATCACGACATCCTACCCGCTGCCATCTACGAAAAATCCGTGATGAAAATCCACGAGCCACCTCTCACGATCACGCCATTTATTTTTTCCCATTATCCCTTAGCGCAAGTTCAAGATGGGCTGTATAATTTCTATGGACATATTCATCCGGGCGTTTTGCTAGAAGGCTTGGGCAAGCAGGAATTAAAGTTGCCTTGTTTTTATTTTCAAAAAGATCAAGCGGTACTACCCGCCTTTGGGGCATTTACGGGATTGGCAATCGTATCGCCTAAGTCAGGGGAACAGGTATTTGTCATTGCAGAAAATGAGGTAATTCAGATGAGTTGATCTTAGAATTTCAATACTTTGATTATCAGTTAGTTACACTTGAAATTTTAGGAGAAAATTACCAATTTAGGTGAGAAAACATTGACAGTTTATCACGAATATTTCTAATATCTTATCAAGGGCTTAAATCTCTTCTACCATACTTCTCCTTAAACCCCTGATACAACATCTCCGCTATAAAATCCTTCTGCTTCCCTTGGGTGATCTTTTTATAAAAATCAAAATTGTCATTTACATAGCTCAAAAAGATTTCGTCGAGCACTTTTTGAAAAATAAACTTCCGATTCGACTCAGAGTTATCACCTTCGAAAGATTGTTGAATCGCTTCGCTTTCCAACAATCGTTTTTCTACATTTTTCATATGAATTTTATGCTCGTCGGTCATATCAATACTTCGATGATAGGCATAAGTTTTTCATCAGAGATTTTTTCATCATAAAAAATTTGGACAAACTCGTCAGTTCCATATTCCGTAAACAAATCCCTTCAGAGTCTTTGCATGTTGGTTATTTCTTCATTGTATTGTTATTGGTAAATCGTGTAATCCTTTTAGCATTTTTCCAAAGGTGAAGAATGCTTTGTTTATAAACTACTAGTGAGACGGTGTCTCACCAATTGGGTCTTTGAGATACCCATCTTTTGTAATTGGCGCCATTCTTTCTATTTATTCTTCCCCTTCCAGTATAGATTGCTTCTCATAAAAACTACGTTCTAAGTCATTATCTATTTTGAGTAACTCAAAATAATGAGACCAACTCAATTGGTGAGACAGCGTCTCACCAATTTGATATTTGAGATAGAATAGTCGAATATAAATCAAGTTACTTTTACTAAATCCCTTTCCGTGTTTTAGTGTTAGGTCTTTAGATAAGCGATTCAAAAGCTGGCTTCCATAAACAGCTTTTTCATTTCCATTTTGCTCAAACTCAACAATATGCTTACCAATTTCCCAATAGGTTTTAACAAGTTGATTTTGAATGGCTTTGACCGCTTTTCTTTGCCCTTCTATGTAGGATTTATTAATGAACTTGACTAGCTTACTATAACTTTGGTTTTCTAATTTCATAGTATTGCTTTTTTTAAATCATCCTTCAATCAATTTTTTCAACAACCCATCGGTTTCCTCCTCCAATGCCAAAAGGTCTTTAGTGATTTCTGCCAATGACCGTAAAGGTTTGTATTGATAAAAGTATTTAGTGAAATTGATTTCATAGCCGATTTTATCCTTACTTCTTTCCATCCATGCATCAGGTAAGTGTGGTTGAACTTCTTTTTTAAAATAGGCTTCAATGTCATCGGTTAAAGGAATTCTTTCGGTATCTCTTTTTTTAGAGTCAGCTTTGGGTTAACCTTTTTTATTAGTGACGATGTCGCCTAGTTCGTTTCGTGCGGGTTGTTCGACCGTCACTTTGGTATAGCCAAAAAATGGATTATCGAATATTTTACAATGCTCACTTTCTTTAAATGCTGCATAGATTTTTATCAATTCGCTTCGTTGGTCTTGGCTAATTTCTTTTCGCTTCGAGCCTAATGATTTTTTCATGGGTTTGAAAAAACTAGCAGCATTGATAAGTTGAACTGGCGTTGTTGCATGAATCATGAATAAATAAAAGACCAGGTATTTGTATTTTTGAATTTCCTACAAAACAAAATTACAAATAACAACCTGATCTTATGACAAAGATAACATCGAAAAGTATTGAGAAAGAAGAAAATAGAG
>JBCCJE010000124.1:0-9817 GCA_039027925.1 Bacteroidota bacterium | reverse complement strand
TTGAATCAAATTCTGGAAAATCACTAATTAATTCATTGATATTCATATTTAGGGACTTATTTAGCACGAACCCAAGACTACCATCTTCACTATATTCAGCAACTAGAAGTACAGAATTTTTAAATGTTTTATCAGGTTCGTCTGGTTGGGCAATGAATACTTGACCAACTTCAATTTTCTTTTTAGACATTTATATTAATTTTTGAATTACTTTACATACTTGCGGCGAACAGTTTTGGTTAAACGGGACGCAAGCGACGATTTATTTTTGAGTACCAAAGGTTACGCCAGCTAGGAAGTGAGCTTCAAATTGTTTCTTGGATTCAGTTTCTAGCTTTTCACTAATCTAATTCTTGCATTCCATTTCATTCTCTGCGTTTCAATTTTAATTAATTCTTGTTTAGGATGAAGGGAAACGATAGTTCTAACTTCCCATTCATTATTATTTAAAGCATGAGTAAATTGCTTTAAAGGATTTCTCGAACTACTCCAATAAGTACCAGACGGATACAGATTTAATCCTGACTCGCCTCCTTCTATTAAAGAATTGTAAGCTTTTTGGGGATCTTTTCCAATTCTGTTTAGCTTCAGAAAACCTGCTAGCATATTTGTTAGGCCAAAAGGTAAATTATTATAAGTATAGCCACCAAAATAGTCGAATAATTTAACCCATTCATCAAATGACGGTAAATGCCATCCTTTTGGAATTATTTCTTTAGCTTCATCCCACCAATAGCCACAATGATTAGGACTGTTTTCCTTTAAATCCTTGACTTTATCCTCTAAGTCTTCATAGTAATCGTCGCACATCCAGCACATTTGATTAATTTTGATGGTATTGTAAGTTAATCCAGAATTTTCATCATTCCAGATTCCATATTCTGTATTATAAGTTGTATTTATTGTATTTTCTGCTTTCAATTCCAGAACAAAAGCAATTAATCCATCTGTATATTTATTCATTTCTCTTGAACATTCTTCAAAGGAAATTAAACCTAATCTATATTCTTTTTCAATCCCTTTGATTCTAGCTTTCAATTTTATGATTTCATCATTTTGAGGGAATAAGGTTTCTAAATCTTCGATAGCTTCGCTTTGTCTACCAGATGTAATTTTCTGAATAACACTATCAACAATAATATCTATTTCCATATTTTCAGTTTTGTGTCTTTTTTTATTTTCTTTGGTTGCCGATCACTAAGGCTTGTATCAATTGTTGAGTCCGCACAATGCTAAAAATTTATCCCTAACATATCCCTGCTCAATAAGTGATACAAACAAGTTGGACGAAGCCACGTCAGTATTTTCAAAAAAATAGCTGTGTAAATTATAAAATGAAGGTGAGCAAGAGCGCCTACTTCATATTAAAGAATGGTAAAATACAAAAAGAAAAAAGAGGAAAAAAATAAAACGGTCATTTTATGAATTGTCTTTAAAAAATCATTTCTTAACTGTTTTGATTAGCGATTACATAACTACTTCCGCGTCTCACTCGGTCGCACACCATACTCCTCCAAAAACAGCGTAGAAAAATAATTGGAGTTTTTAAAACCAACTTCGTAAGCTACTTCAGATACATTGAGGTCAGAGTTTTTTAATAATTCTTTGGCTCGTTTTAACCGAACTGATCGGACGAAGATAGAAGTGGACATTCCAGTTAAGGCTTTTATTTTATTGTGCAATTGGGAACGACTCAAGGCTACCGCTCGACACAAATGGATAATGCCAAAGGTCTCATCGCTAATATTATCTTCAATGGCTTTACGTACTTTTTGAATAAAAATATCTTCGACCGTTTGGGGTTCTTCTTCGTTGAGGGGTTCGAGTCCTTTGTATTTTTCTTGAAGTTTTAATCGAAGTTCTAGCAATCTTTTTATCCTCACCAACAGTTCTTTGGATTCAAATGGTTTACTGAGGTAAGCATCCGCCCCTTTATCCAAACCACTTATTTTTGAGTCCAAATCAGATTTAGCCGTCAATAAAATAATAGGTATATGACTGGTTCTTTCATCTTGTTTTAAAGTATCGCATAGTTCAAAGCCATCTTTGATGGGCATCATCACATCACTTACAATCAGATCAGGAACATGCTCGATAGCCAAGTCTATTCCTTCTTGACCATGATGTGCTATCAGGAGTTGATAATCATCTTCTAGGCATGCTTCCAAGATCTGAATGATCTCCGGATTATCCTCTACTATTAGTAACCTAGGCAAATCAGCTGACTCTTCTTTGGGTGCTGACTTTTGTGTTGTTTCAGGTTCTACCGCTGTTACTAATGGAACAACATCAGCTTGCGTTAAATTTGTAGTTGTAATGTTAGATAAGGCATCCGTTACTTCCGAATTTCGAGTGATCGGAATTTTGATGACAAAAGTAGTACCTACATCAAGCTCACTTTTTACATCAATCTCTCCCTGCATCAGGTGAATCAATTCTTGTGTCAACGCCAACCCGATACCTGATCCCACAACCTTTTTCCGTCCAGGTTCATTGACTTGAAAGAAGCGATCAAAAACACTATCTAATTTTTCTTTGGGAATTCCTTTGCCCGTATCTTGAACTTGCAGTTTTAAAAATTCTTTTCCACCTTCCTCCACTTGATCTACGTGGAAGTAAATATTTCCTTTTTCTTTATTGTACTTAATCGCATTAGATAAAAGATTAGAAATGACTCTGAGGATTTTATCAGGATCGTAATCCATGATGATAGAGGACTTGGATGTAATGTAGTGCATTTTTAATCCTTCATTCTCTGCGTAAGATTCAAAAGAATCGGTGAGGTAGCGCAAGTATTTTATCATGTCTCCTTTGACTAAGTTCAGCTTTAGAGACTTGGATTCTAATTTTCTTAGATCCAAAATTTGATTAATTAGATTCAGTAAATTAAGCGTATTTTGTTTAACGATTTTAGTTCCTTTTTCTAACCATACATCGGGCTTTGCCCCTACTTGATCTATCATCCCAGAGATGATGGTCAGCGGTGTTCTAAACTCGTGAGAGATGTTGGTAAAAAATTGAGACTTTGCTCTATCCAATTCTTTTAACTCTTCCGCCTGTCGTTCTATGATTTCTTTATCGTTTCTTATCCTCTTGGTAGCACTCTTGACGGCAGACTGTAATCTCAAAATCCAAAGAAAAGCACCTCCAATACCGAGAGCAGCAAGCAGAAGATAAAACCACGTTTTTTTGTAGAAGAATTCGTTGGCTACGATATTGAGATTGATGGTATTCTGTGTCAAGTTACCAACACCATCTCCTCCTCGAATTCTAAGTTGGTAATTCCCTGGAGTTAGATTATTAAAATTCAATTGGCTTTGATTTCCTATTTCTGTCCAATTATTATCATCGCTCGCAAATGTATAAGCATACTTGTTTTCAGATGGTCGCATATAACTTGACGTAGCAAAATGGATATTCACATTACGATTTTCTGCAGGTAAATGGATGCTTGCTATTTTATCTAATCCAAGTTGTTGTATCGTATCTCTCCCCGTTTTAGAATCAAAATATTTTACTTTTGTTAGGTAAATATTATGTGTATTTTCTCGCTTCAAATCTTTCTTTATTACCTTGGGATCAATCATTGTTATCCCCCTCACACTACCTACTAAGATTTTACCGCTTGAAGTTAATAATTTTGCGTAGCGATTACTTTCCCGATTAACGACTCCGTCCTCTTCATAAAAATTAGTTATTAATCTTCCTTCTGGTGAGACCAGAGAAACTCCATTATAAGTCCCTATCCACTTATTCCCATTATTATCCGAAGTGATAGTAACTACGGTATTGTTAGCTAATCCATTACTGCTTTTAATGCTCTTCACTTCATTGGTGTTGGGATCAAAGATATAGATACCTTGATTAGGCGTACCTAACCATATACGACCAGATTCATCTTCATCAATACACAAAAAACGGGAGTCAGAGATGGGAGATTTTCCTTCGAATGTTTTGACCTTTTTTCCTTCGATATCCAATCCATGAAAACCATCAGAAGTCGCTAACCATACTGTCCCATCTTTTGCTACTAAAAGATCGTGGGGAAACCCCGAAAACTTGAAAGGCTCATTTGCTACTTGAAAGATTTCAGTAAAATTATTTTTTAAATCATGTATTCCTATCTTTTGCTGAGTTTCAAAAACAATTTTACCTGAAGGTAAAAAAGCAAAATTCCTGATTCCTCTTATTTCCTTTAAGGCTATGGGAAATTGTTCGCAAGTATTGGTTTTATAATCGTATCTAACAAAATAATTACGGTTTGCTCCCCAGATGTTTCCACTATCATCTTTAAGTAATTTTTGATGCACCGTGTAACAATCTCCCATATCTATCAGCCTAGTTTTTTTGGTTTCTAGGTTTAAAATATACCGATCTTGATCTTGAGTAGTTACTAAGATTTCTCCGTTTGGTAACTCCTGCATGGCTCTAATGGCTTGGTTTAAAAAACTTTGAATAGCATTTTGAGATTTCACCTTAAACATTCTTAGCCCCGAACCGCTACAAGCCAATAGTTCTTTTTTAAAGTCCTTGCCAACTACTTTTCTCACAGCCATATTATAATCAGAATAAAAAAATTCAGAATAATCAAACAGACTTCCTCCCTTATCTTCCAAAATGGCAATTTGATTTTCTTTATAGATTTCAAATACAAATAAAAAATTCCCCTTTTCGTCTTTATTGAGTTCAATTGATTTGAAATTGTTTTGAAATCCTCGGTAAGGAAAAAACTGTCCCTTCGTAAAATCAAATTCTAAAAGATATTGTCTTCTCGGTCCGAGCGAAACTTGTAGGAAAATTCGATTTTCAAAAACATGAAGTCCTCCTATTCTGTAGATTTTATCACTTGTAAGAACGCCATAAGGTGGAGGCAAATGAAGATCAGCATCTAAGAATTTAGATACGCTACCTGTTTTTATATCAATTTTTTGAAGTAAGGTGTTTCCATCTCTACCACTAAGCCAAATAGATGTATCGTCGAAATGTACGATAGATACCACTCGTTTATTATGAGTATCAAAATTGAGAAAATCATCATTAACTGCGATTTCATTAATGAGCTTAAAGTTTTTTTCGACTAGCTCATAGATTTGAAGTGATTGCTCTTTTTTTAGCAAAACAGAAATGTTATCATCTTCCTTTCTGATGTGGAATCCAATAATTTCCCCTTTTTCGGGTAGTTCATATTTCTGAATTTCTCCTGAGTACAAATCCAAAGTAAAAATCTTTGGTGTTTCCTTAGATTCATACGCTCCTATTTTGCCAACTACAATATGTCCTTTAATAAATTCTCGAATTCTAATATCACCTTTCAGTTCAGCAAAACGATCTTGTAGCGATCGAAATTCGTAACCGTCAAACTGAAATAACAGCAGGTTCATTTGCGAAGAACCGCCACAGGTTTTTAGCCAGAGTTCTCCATTTTTCCCAAAAAATACATCATCAAAACACATGGAGGGAAAAGACTTTATTCTACTAAAATCTTCTGAATACGAAGGTTTAACTTTGGGTAAGTCTTCAACGGATTGCGCATGCAAGGAGATGGCAATTCCTAGGAAAAAGATCATCCAAATTATCTTTAGGGGTTTTAATATGCTTAACATCAATATTTTAAATTAAGTGCTTAGTGAGAAGAGGGAAGTGAGAAGCAAGATGCGAGAAGAGGTGGAAAGCGAGAACAAAATAATGAATAGTCTCTCTTCCCACCTCTCTATTCTCTCTTCCAAACTCTACCAAGTGATATTCATCAAAAAAAATAAAAGCCAGTTCTAAATTTAGAAACTGGCTTTTGATATATTGATGAATAAGCAGTCCAACTAATTTAGAGCCTAAGGGCAAAATCCAGAAACTTGATAAATACTTGGAAGTGTTATCATCGTATCTGAACGACTTTCAAAGTCTTTGATTTCAAATAAAAGTGCTTGTAGTTCAGATTTAGAAATTAAATTTTCTTTGAGTAGTTCCTCCGAAATACTTTCTAACGAAAGAGATGTAATTGGTTTGTTATTAGTGCTTAAAAAAGACGGTGCAATCATCTGAGCTTTCACATCTTGAAAACCTGCATCTTTTAAATACGCTAATAATTTACTACCAACTTTTGCGTCTTGTTGCTTTCTTTGCTTTAAGCTGATAAACAATTCAAAGTATCGGTCAAAAGCATAGCAATGAGGGAAACAATAATAATTTGAAAAATCTATATCTTCAATTACTATCACGCCCCCTGATTTCAGAAAACGCTTCACGCTACGGAGTACTTCCTTAGGATGCTTGAGTTGATTAAAAAATAATCGGCTGTAGATAACATTATAATCACTTTTCCTTTTCCATTCTGCTGACGAAAAAAAAGAAAAATTGACATTTGGCAATTGCAGAAAGTTTAGCTTTTCCTGCGCCGTATCAAGGTTGATTTGATTTTTATCTACTCCAGTAATTTGTCCTGAGCTTCCAATTTTCTTTTCTAGTTGGAAAGTGACAAATCCTGTAGAACATCCTAAGTGTAATACTTTAGCTCTTTTGCTAAAGTGAATTGATTCGAGTAGTTTATTTGTAGTGGGTGCTAATAGTTCGTTAAGGTATTTTTGGTGTTGCCTTTCTGTAGCTTTGCTAGTAGAAAATCCATTGTTTAGGGTGTACATCACTTGTTATTGTTTTATGCTAAAAAATTAATGAAAAAATACGTTGCTAATGATGTCGTAAAGTTGTTATGATTTTCTTTATTAAATCTTCTTTATTGTTTCAAATATGATTCATATTGTTTAATGGAATATTTACAATAAAAGTGGAGCCATGTCCTGCCTCACTTACCACTTCTATTTTTCCATTTAGCGAGTTAACAAACTCCTTAACTATGGCTAGCCCGATTCCAGAACCAATCCTACCCACGTGAGAATTTTTATCTGATTGAAAAAAGCGGTTAAAGATATGGGGAATTTGATCCTCTGGAATCCCATCTCCAGAATCTTTCACTTGAATATTTAATTCCTCTTTGACCTTATTAATAATCAAATAAATATTTCCTTTGAATGGAGTCAGCTTCAAGGCATTACTCAGTAGATTTTTAATGATTTTTTTGACCTTATCCTTATCGGTATGAATAGTTTGATTCCCCAAATTATTCAGTACGTGAAGATCAATATTTTTAGACTCCGCATAAAACTTAAACGGGTCAACGAGTCCCTCCAAAAAATATTTAAACTCAAATGTTTCTTTAAAAACTTGTGTTCGCCCTAGTTCTAATTTTCGCAAATCTACAATGTGACTTACCAAGTCTAACAATTCATTTGCATTTCTCCTGATAGTAGGTACACCTTTGGAGACCCACTTATCTGGATTCTTTTCTATCTGCTCTGTCATACCTAAAATGATGGAAAGTGGTGTTCTGAACTCATGCGAAATATCCGTAAAAAATTGTTTTTTCATTTGAGCCATTTGCTCCAGCCTTTTATTTTCTTCCTCTAATACTTTAGCTTTTTTGGCTTGCTCTAAGATAGAAACAGCTTCTACCGTTTTTTCGATGGTTAACTTTAGCTCATTAACGTTCAATGGTTTTACCAAAAAATCGAAAGCCCCTAAATTCATCGTCTTTCGAATATTTTTCATATCGCCATAAGCAGAAAGGATAATGGTTTTCAATAATGGCTTAATACTTCTTATTTTTTCAACTAAAGTTAAACCATCCATCCTTGGCATATTGAGGTCAGTTACGACCATGTCAATATCTGCATTGTCATCTATTACAGATAGTGCCTCTACTCCGTCTTCCGCAAAAAGGAATTGGTACTTTCCATCTCTCACTTCTCTTCGAAGTCTTTGGAGAATCATCCTTTCGATTAGAGGTTCATCATCGACAACTAATATTTTTGTTGGGTTCATTTTTTTGTTATTTCTGCCAAGATTGAGGGGGGTGAAATTTTTGCATTTATTAGATAAAATCTTTGATTGTTTAAACATAAGGCAAAAAATAATACATCGGTAATAATCCTAAAATTTTATGGCGAAAAATAACTACACTATTGTTTAAAACACCAGTAAAAAAGGTCATAAACTATTGTTAATCAGTTACTTACATGTCCAATTATCAATTTTTCAGCTTGACAATAATGGCTATTATTTAAACATGATAAGATACAAAACGCCAGAAGTCCCCTCAAATTTGTAGTGTAATTATTCGAAAAGAATGATACCCAAATTCCCCTCAATCTAACTACTGAAACACTATAGATTTAGTAATACCTTTCTTGTACAGAAATTTTCGGAATTTAAAACAAATCAAAAATGAACAAATTACTTATTGTTAAAAAGTATCCTTTCAACCTATTTCTTTTTTTATTAATCATCGGTTTTTCAGAAAGCTGCCGAACAAAGTCAAGTGATAGTTATAATCCTTACAGTATCGCCGAAGAGTCCAATGAATTGACCAATGAAGAAATCAATTTTATACACGCCAAACAAATCATGGAAGGTACCGCCATGCTTCCAGAATTAATCAACATCAGCCTGAAGGCAGCTATCCAAACGCTCTTACTACAAGACTCCTTACAAGGCAATAGTGCTTTTACAAGATTTGGTTGTCCTGATATTTCCTACGTTCAAAATGCGGTGACGGGGGGAGGCACTATGACGCTCTTATTTGATGATGGAAATGGAGATTGTGAAACTCCTGGCGTTGGTTCACTACCCAAAGAATATGCTGGTACGGTCGAAATTATTTTTGATAATGCTCCAAATTTAGGAGGGAATACTTTTAGGATTAGCCCTCTATCCGATTTCAGAATTGAAAACTATACAATCACCACAACAGAAGATTGGGTATTTACTTGGTTGCCCTTCGATGACTTTTTTGTAGGTGGATTTCAAGCACCACTAACAGTAACTGATACTTCTAACAATAACACTACAATTTATGAAGCCAACCCCGATGATCCAGGTGATGAATTAATTAGTGCTTGGTTTGCGGGTCCTAATACCATTAATCCACTTGTGATGGCTACCAGAACTTACAGATTTTATACCGCAGATTTAACAGATGGAATTTGTCCCGGTCAAGAATCACCAGACTTCTTAAAAGTGACTTGTACTTCTTCCACTACTGGATTAACTACAGAATACAAATTAAAAGCGGGTGATCTTGATACCAATATTTCAGGAACAGGATTAAATGGAAATGGTAATCCCATCAATTGTAATGGAAATGTTTTTAATGATGTTGATCCAATGCATATTGACCCATTGAACTGTGGTTGTTATAGAAATGGTTCTATGTGGATTGGACCATTGGATGGAAGGACAGCAGTAGTAGAATACAACTGGGGCTACGATCAAGATTCTATAAGTAGACCAAATGCTTGTGATGAGTATGTATTAAAAAGACAAGGTGGAGTCACTCCAGATTTATTCGAATCACCAATATGTACACAATAAAATGACACCAGTAATTGACACCCTACTTGTTGAACAGGCATTGAGGCCCTCGTAAAGATGGCGCAAACAAGCCTTATCAATTTGATTTTCAAATTAGCGACTGCATTGGTTTCGATGCAGTCGTTTTTTTAGCGATAAAATAAGTTTCGATATAAATCTAGGTTTGAGGAAAGGACTATCAAATTTATCATTACCTTATTTCTCTTGCTAAGTTGTGCCGTAACTTACAACTTAAATTCAAACTGCACTCTGTTAAACAATAGTCCGTTCAAATTTTCATTAAAAAGGGGCGTTATCAATACTTGATTTGCCCCAGATTAATAGCTTCTTGCACGACGGGGTGATTTAAGTCAAAAGTTACATCAAACTCAGGTTCAGAGCTGAGTTTATCGAAAAG
>JBCCJE010000123.1:0-9886 GCA_039027925.1 Bacteroidota bacterium | reverse complement strand
CTATTTTTTGTATCCAATCGTTCGGATGAGGTTGGCGGTGCGAATGGAGATTTGAATATCTATTGCAGCAATATTGAGTCAAATGGACAAGTGGACGTTCCCGTCAAAATCAACATCAACACCGAAGAAGATGACATCACGCCTTTTTTCAACAAATCAGAAAACACGCTTTATTTTAGTTCAAAAGGACATCAGGGATACGGAGGATTTGATATTTTCAAATCCGAGAGAAGTGGAAATGAGTTTGCTCAACCAGTAGCGATGGATTATCCGTTGAACTCTAGCTACGATGATGTGTATTTTTCTACGGATGAAAAATTCGAAAATGCCTACTTTTCGTCCAATCGAATTGGAGTAGCTTACGAAGAAGAAGGTATGGAGACTTGCTGTAATGATATTTTTAAATTAGAGATCATTCAGGTTAGTTTGGAAGCATTTACCTTCAATATTTTGGAAAGAGAAAAAGGATTGGATAGTTGTGAAGTTTTCTTGTACGATAGGGCTACTGGTGATTTGATTGAGAAAAAATATAACCCCGAAAGCAATGATTATTATTTCCCACTAGAGCTAGATAGGGACTACATGATTACAGCGAATCGGGCTGACATTACGGCCGACTCTGATCGTTGGACAAAAGATACAAAATATGTGAGCACTAAAGGCATCAAAGAATCCACGGTTTTGAAAGAAGAGCTAGAGCTAGTGCCTAACGTTGCTTTGATTGCTACCACTTTTGATAATTCTACTCAACTGCCCCTACCGGGTTGTACCTTCGAGTTTATTGATGAGTTGACGGGTGAGGTGATTTTACGAACTGAAAATGTGGAGGATAACCGATTCGTCAGAGCACTAGAATTTGACAAGAGCTACACCGTCGTGGCATCCAAGTCAGGATATTTCCCCGATGAAGTTTCCTTTAATACCAATGGTCTAGTGACTGCAAAAACAATCTTAGAGTCGCTGTTCTTGGAACCAGACAATATTGCACTTTCGGTAAGATTGTATTTCGATAACGATGAGCCAGATCAAGATACGTGGTCAAAAACGACTAAAAAAACGTACGAGGAAGCATGGGTGGCTTACACCCAAGAAGAGCGAATCGAACAATTCGTTACCAAAAATGGAAAGGGACTATCGGGTGAAGATAAAACTAAAGCGGAGGAACGAATCCAGCTTTTCTTTGACGATCAGGTAAAAGAAGGTATGGAAGATTTGACCTTGTTTGCTTCATTTTTGGAAAGATACTTACCACAGGGGCGCATCTACCAAATCGAGATCGAAGGATTTGCGAGTCCGAGAGCACCTTCTCGATATAATAAAAACTTGACTTCCCGACGGGTAAGTTCGGTTGAAAATTACTTGCGTACTTACAACGACGGGATTTTAGCCCCTTACATTGGTCAGGATAAAAATCTCCGTATCAAGTTGATTCCAAGAGGGGAAGATCCTTCTGAGGGTTTGGGCATTCCATCTAAAATTTCTGATCCAAAGTCTATTTATAGTGTAGAAGCCTCCGAGCAACGGAAGGTAGAAATTGTGAGGGTAAAAAGAATTGACGTAGAAGGTCAGGGGCTTTCTAGTAGTTCTGTGGATGGTCCTTCGGTCACGGTCGGTGGTTTATCAGAGCAAAATGACGGTACTTTTGGTAATAATAATACCGCCGTAAATACCGCAGAAGCAGGATTAAAACTAGAATTGATCGCAACGAGTTTTGATAGAAAATCCAGATCGGAACTTACTGGTGTAACCTTCCGATTCATTGACGAATCAACGGGTGCGGTAATTCTCGAAACGGAACGGTTGGAGGATAATCGCTTCAACAGTTTATTACAAGCTAATAAAAGATATCGATTAGTTGCTTCGAAGTCTGGTTACACTTCTGACGAAATTACCTTCTCTACTTACGGAGCTAATTTTTCCAAAACTTATACTTACATGCTTTATCTGGAGCCTTCGATGCGAGGGGTAGAATTACCCGTTACACTCTATTTTGACAATGACGAGCCAGATAAAAAAACAAGAGCTACTACAACTAGAAAGACCTACGAGGAAACTTATAGAACTTACGTGCTGGATAATAGAGTTCAAACTTTTATTTCGGAAAATGGTAAAGGACTAACGGGCGATTCGAAGCGTCAAGCTCAAAATGAAACTAGAGTTTTCTTTGATGGTCGAGTTCGGGAAGGAATGAATCGGTTGGAACTTTTAGCGCAGTTTTTAGAAAGAAATTTACCACAAGGAAATAAATATCAGATTGAGCTAGAAGGATTTGCTAGTCCAAGAGCACCATCAGAGTACAATCAAAAGTTGACTTCAAGAAGAGTAAGTAGTGTGGAAAATTATCTACGGGAGTACAATGGTGGCGTACTAGCACCTTATATTGGATATGATAAAAGTCTGAGAATAATGCTAGTACCTAGAGGAGAAGAAACTTCTGCGGGCATGGGTATTCCATCTCAATACTCCGATCCAAAATCTATATTTAGCATTGAGGCTTCGGAGCAAAGAAGGGTTTCTATTGTTAGAATCAAAAGTTTCTAATACTACAAAAGGAGGTCAGATAAAATTTTAATGAAAATACAAACAAACAGTGTCTCAACTAGCACATATAATTTTAACACTATGAAAAAAATAGTATTCATTAACCTACTCGCTCTTTTGTTGGGAGCGATCCAACTTAATGGACAATGTTCTATTCAGGTCGTCATCACGGAGACGATCAACGAGACTTGTACAAATAGTAGCGACGGAACGGCAACCGCATTTGGCGCAGGGAGCGGTCCAATAAATTATGTGTGGAGCAATGGTCAAAACAACGCAACAGCTACGGGATTAACAACTGGAACTTACACGGTAACTGCTACGGACGATAATGGCTGTACAGGCACGGCAGAAGCTACCATTATCCTCGATCCCGAAGGTGTCTGGATTATGACTTCGACCACTCCTGTGACTTGTAATGGAGGGAACGACGGAACGGCTTATGCGGGAGTGATGACGGGACAACCACCTTATGTTTACCAATGGGATGATCCCGCAGGATCAACTGTGGCTGACCCCACGGGACTAGCGGCTGGATTGTACCAAGTGACGGTGACTGATGTCAATGGCTGTTCGAATGTAGCGACAGCTACTGTAGATGAACCAACGGCTCTTGTTTTAATTTCCAACTCAACTAATGAATCTTGCGTAGGAAATGCTGACGCTACGGCGTCCGTTACGGCTTCGGGAGGTACGCCCGGTTATACCTATTTATGGAGTACGGGAGCCACTACGGCGTTCGTGACCAACATGACCGCAGGAAACTACGAGGTGACGGTGACCGATGCGAATGGATGTACATCGGCTACGCACGTAACGGTCAATTCTGCTTTTCCGGCAATAGTGATTAACGAAAACTCATCGGCTGTTACTTGTAGTGGTGATGACGACGGAACGGCATCTGTAAGTCCCACGGGAGGATTACCTCCATTCACTTATTCGTGGAGTACGGGAGCGACTACGGCTGCCATCTCAAATTTGAGTGAAGGAAATTACGGAGTGACGATTACCGATGATGCCGGTTGTACCACGTCAACTACCATAACGATAGGAACTGCTAATCCACCCATTGTCATTAGCCAAAGTTTTACTAATGTAGATTGTAACGGAGGGAGCAACGGAATGGCTAGTGTAACGATTACTTCGGGTAATGGGCCTTTTACCTACGCTTGGAGTAATGCAATGACGGGCAATACAATCAATGGTTTGGTAGCAGGAAATTACACCGTGACTGCTACTGGAAATGGTGGTTGTACGTCAACTACCATGGTGACTATAACTGAGCCTACGGCCTTGACCGTGACGGGAACAGGTACAAATGTCACGACCGCTGGAGGAGATGATGGAACTGCAACTGCATCTGCTACGGGAGGAACGCCTACCTACACTTACGCTTGGAGCAACGGCGGAAATTCGTCAAACATCACAAATTTAACCGCAGGTGTTTACACCGTCACCGTAACGGACGCTAACGGATGTACTTCTACTACCGAAGTTCCCGTAAATGGTCCACTCGATCCAACTGTTACTTCTACACCTTCTACCTGCGGCGAACCTGACGGTACAGCTACTGTAACTTTAGCAGGCGGTGTTGCACCTTACACTTACTTATGGGATGATGGTCAAACTACGGCGACTGCTACTGGTTTGCTACCCGGAACATATTCGGTAACAGTAACGGATGCGATGGGCGCAACTACTTCAACATCTGTAACCGTTGAGGAGACACCCTCCATTGTGGCTACGGCTAGCCACTCCAACGAAACCTGCGTAGGAAGTATGGACGGACACGTGGCGGTAAGTACGACAGGAGGAGTTGGACAAATGTCTTTCCTTTGGAATACGGGAGATACGACTTTTCAAGTAAATAATCTATCAGTAGGCACTTATACCGTAACGGCAACGGACGAGGTGGGATGTACGGCAACAGCATCTGCTACTATTGAACTTTCGCCCGAAGGAATTTGGGTAGATGTATTTCCTAGTCCAGTATTTTGTTTTGGAGGAAGTGATGGTAGTGCCAACGCAGTAGTGACTACGGGCGTTGCGCCATACACTCATTTATGGAGCAATGGTGATACTACGCTCAATATTGCAAATGTTCCCGCAGGGACTTATACCATCACCGTAACTGATGTTAACGGATGCGAAGGCATTTTTACCACAGACATAACTGAACCAACAGAATTGACGGTAACCACTTCCTCTACCAATACAGACTGTAATGTTTCCATAGGTACGGCTACAGTTACTGTAAATGGTGGTACGCCCAGTTATACTTATCTATGGAGTAATAATAACGAAACGACCCAATCTATTTCTGGATTAGCTGCGGGAGTTTATACTGTAACAGCTACTGATGCTAATGGATGCACGGTCGTTACCACCACAGAAGTAGAGGACAATAATACGATTGTCATTGCCACTACCTCTGTCACTAATGTTTCCTCGGCGGGAGCGGCTGACGGTGAGATTGATATTGAAGTAAGTGGCGGCAATTCACCCTACACCTACTTGTGGAGTAATGGAGCTACTACTCAAGATATTACTGATCTCGTAGTTGGCTGTTACACAGTGACAGTTACAGATGCGCTCGGATGTAGCGCAACGGCAACAGAATGTGTGGATGGCCCAAATTTAATGGTTACTGTAACCACAACTCCCAATGGATGTATGGGAGACAACATGGGTACTGCTACCGCGGTAGCGACGGGTGGTACTCCTCCATATACTTACATGTGGGAAAATGCTACCATGTTTCCTTTAGGGGATAGTACTACTATTATTGGATTGACCAATGGTATTTATTGCGTAACGGTCACCGATGCTAATGGCGCAACTGCAACTGCGTGTGGAGAGGTCACAGGAAGTGGAGGAGTAGGCTCATCAGCAACCGCAACGAATATAACATGTCCTGGCGATAATGATGGAACCGCAACGGCTAGCGGAATAGGCGGTGCTCCTGGGCTACTAGGATACGAGTACAGTTGGAGTACTGATCCTAGTGCCGATACTACCCAAACGATCACGGGACTTTCTGCTGGTACTTATACCGTAACGGTAACCGATCAAACGGGCTGTACCTCAACTTCCGAAGTAACCGTCACGGAGCCTTCGTCAATAATTACTACTGGAACGATCACGACTGATCCAACTACCCAAGGAGGAAACGATGGAGCTATTGACTTGATGGTATCGGGTGGCACACCGGGTTACACTTATTTATGGAGTAATGGAGCTACTACGCAGGATTTGACGGGGTTGACTGCTGGCTGCTACACTGTCACTATTACGGATGCCAATGATTGTACAGCAACCGCTGAGCATTGTATAGATGATCCATTAATGCCACCACCGAGTGTCTCTCTTTCGATTTTCAGTACACCTGATAGTTGTACAGTTGCGATGGACGGAACTGCTACCGTAGTCGTCAATACGGGAACTTCACCATTTACTTTTGAGTGGCAGGATAATTCAGGAGCTTTGATGGGAAATGATTCCACCATCACGGGTATTCCCGAAGGAACTTATACGGTGATCGTTACTGATGCCAATAATTTTGCGGATACACTATCTGTGGATGTAGATATATTATCCGGACCCGATGCTGATGCCACGGCTACTCAGGTGAGTTGTGACGCAACGGATGATGGTACAGTCAATGCCACCGCCACGGGCGGAACAGCACCGTATGATTTTAGCTGGACAGATGCTAATGGAGATATGATAGATGATTCAGAACTATCCAGCCTGATGATAGGAACTTACACGGTAGTTGTGACCGATCTTCAGGGGTGTAAGGATACCACTTCCGTAGAAATTACGCAGGATGATCCCGTGTCTCTTAGTGAAAATATCACACAATTAGATTGTAATGGCGATACAGATGGTTCGATAGCCATAATACCCAATGGAGGGGTAGCACCTTATACGTACACCTGGGCAGACGCTTCGTTGAATCCAGACTCACTTATCTCAAATCTTGGTGCGAATGATTACGCTGTGACTGTTACGGATGCCAACAATTGTACAGCAACAGCCGCTTACACCATCACAGAACCCTTAGCGGTCACCCTCGGAGTGAGTGATGATGATGAAACCTGTGATGAAACCTACGTTCTGAACGCAACGGTAGATGCAGGGATTTCGGTCAATTGGTACAGCGAGTTAGGTGGAACGTCTATCGGATCAGGGGCTACGCTGAGTGCACCACTTACCAACGGCGAAAATGTCTTCTACGCTATTGCCGACGAGGGTGGATGTCCCGAGGTTGATTCCGTTATCATCATTCAGGATGCTATTGACGTAACCGCTACGGGAACGGTACTTTGTGTAGATGAGCTTGGACAATTGTCTGCTACGGACAACAATGGAAATGTGATTTCCTACGAATGGACACCTGCAATTGTATTCACCGCTGGAACGGATACTCCCACTCCAACCTTGAATACTTCCGCTGCTGGAACTTTTGAGGTTTACCTGACCACCGAGAGTGGTGCTGGGTGCGAACAAACAGATACCATCACGATTGAGGTACAAGAGCAGATAAATAATTTCTTTACCGAGACGAATTGTGTTCCCCTTTCTGTTGACTTCTCTAGTTCAGTACCCGGTGATTATATTTGGAATTACGGCGATAGCAACGAAGAGATTGCTAATAATCCAACCCACGTTTATAATGCTGCGGGAACTTATATGGTGATGATGATTCTACCTCCCGGAGCACCTAATGCAGATTGTTTGCCCGATACGGTGATGCAGGAAATTACTGTTTCGGATGATCCCGCTACGGCTGATTTTACGATTGATTTTGAACCTTGTGCTACGGATAGCGTGGAGGTAACATTTACCGATAATTCTTCGAGTACGTTTACCATCTCCACTTGGGATTGGGAAATCTCTAACGGAGATACCTCCGACAATCAAAATTTTTCCACCTTTATAGATGCTTCGGGTTCTTATACTGCCGAATTAATCATAGAGGTCAACGGTGGATGTACGGATACACTCACGCAACCATTTGAGGTCAATATCTTAGAGGTCAACCTCAACGATACCACAATTTGTGTAGATACCGAGTTGGCATTAAATCCAAATGCAAATCCTAACTTTGAGTACGAATGGTCGGGTGGTTTAGGAAATGATCCTAATCCAATCGTGACTCTTAACACGCCTACTACCTACGATGTGACGGTAACTGATCCAAGTGTTCCCTGTGAGGTGGAGACGAGCGTCACCGTTGATGTGCATCAAGTAATAGATGACCTTCAGACAACACCAGATACCGTTGTCTGTGAAGAACAAATTATTATTCTCCAAGCATCTAGTGCTATGGCGATGGAGTACGCGTGGTATGATGATCCACTCTTGACGAATCAAGTAAGTAATCAGGATACGCTGCCTATTGTTACTGCCTTCGATATTCCGATACAATATTACTACGTGGAAGCCATAGATAGTTTTGGATGTGTGGTGATGGATAGCGTTTTGGCGGGTAGTGGCGAGATTCAGTTCCCTACTCAGATAGGAGAAATTGATCTATGTGCCAATACTGATAGTCTGATAACAATAGATGTGGAGTCGCCTAACTCCGATACATTATTCTACGAATGGGTAGATGACGAAGGAATGCCTATCGGTTTTGATGATAATATTTTGATAAGTCCGACCCAGACTGGCTTATATTCTGTGACAGTATTTAATGATCTGGGATGTGAGGAAACTCAAGACTTTCAGGTTAGCGTATCGGAGGTAGCTTCCGTTGCGGAAGCAATTGATGCTGCGGCGATGCCATTTGATTCCATCGTACTCGGAGAGGTAGTTACCTTAAATGTTGAGCCAGACGAAGGACATACTTACGTATGGGACAATGATAATACTTTCGTCAATGGAACTACTAGAACGGATAAAAATCCAGACGCTGCGCCGCTGGAAACGACCAACTACAGCGTCATCGTCACCGAAACAACTACGGGCTGTACTGCCATCGCCAACGTCCTCATCACCGTAATCAACGAGTGCGACGAACCATTTATCTTTTTACCCAATGCTTTCAGTCCAAATGACGATGGAGAGAACGATCAGCTTTTTGTGAGAAGTATCATTGCGGATGAGATATTCCTAGTGATCTACAATCGTTGGGGAGAAAAAGTATTCGAAACGAATGACAAAGACATTGGTTGGGATGGAACGCACAACGGAGAGAAAGTTTGCTCGGATGTTTATGGATATTATCTCCGCGCCAATTGTATCAACGGGCAGGAGTTCATCAAAAAAGGAAACGTGACGGTGCTCAAATAACTATAAATTTTTAGCTTTTTAAAAAAGAGGTTTAAGTCTGCTGGATTTAAACCTCTTTTTTATTGTGAGAATTTCCTATTTTTCCGTTCCAATATTACTATTGAACTGTTGAAAAATGTTGAGGACTACATGCGGAACTTGAGTTAAAGTCTTTTGGGCATCATTCAAAAATTTCCGAGGTTTCAGAACAGGCGTCGTTCTTCGTTCAAAATTATTTACACAATGCGGATACTCCTATCCTTCTGCCTAACTGTACTTTGTATTTGTACTGTTTTTTCCCAAAAAGAAAAAATAGGGTTTAGGCTGTATAGTTTTGAGGAAGGGTTGAGTCACCGCAATACTTTCAAAATCCAACAAGATCCACACGGCTTTATCTGGATAGCTACCATCAATGGACTCAACAAATACGATGGAACTCGATTTGTCCATTATAGCAATCTTTCCAAAGAAAATTTTATTCCCCAAAACTACGTATCCGAATTGTTAATCACTTCCGATACTGTGCTGTGGATGGCTGGGGAAAATAATTTGACCGTACTGGACGGCAACAGTTTTCGGTACAAAAAAATAAATGCGAGTAAGGATAGCGAAATTTATAACAAGACACGCACGCCTGGTAGTCTGGTAGAAGATGACGCTGGAAATATTTGGAACATCACTTACAATAAAAGTTCGGGGGAATCTTTTTTGCAAAAGCTAGGAAAGGATGATCGCTTGCAGGATGTTATGAAGTGCGAAGGAAATGCGACCAAACGTGGAATGATCTGGGCAAACCAATATTTGTATTTTGCCAACAAAGAGAATGAACTCCTAAAAATGGAAAGTGGAGGAAAAGTGGTACGGCAGTATAATTTTCCAAAAGTCAAAAATACGGAAGCGTGGGTAGTGCAATTACAAATGACGGATGATGGTGTCCTCTGGGCTTTGCTGGACGATGGGCGATTATTTTACCTACCAGATGGAGAAATTGAATTTCGTAAATATAATGTTGTAAAACCGATTAGTGTTCGGCAAGTCGTGAATACTTTTTTGGTGGAAAAAAATG
>JBCCJE010000122.1:0-9898 GCA_039027925.1 Bacteroidota bacterium | reverse complement strand
CCAGAGTAAACATCTCCATTTACAAAAATCTTTTGACCTTCACAGTATTCTAGGTCATCACCACAAAAAGTCTTATTGGTTTGAGAAAAAACAGAAACGGAAAGAGAGGTAATCAGTAGAAGCGTCAAAGTGTATTTAGATGCTAGTGACATGTTGTTGTATTTTATTTGATTATGTTGTTAAAAAAAATTCGGTGGGAGATCAATTGGAAGGGAATACTCTTGACAAAACAAACAACGTACCATTTTTTTCTAGTCACATTTTTTTTACTGGAAAAAAATCTTTGGTTTTTGGGGAAATGTAACAGGGATGGGGCGGGGAGAAATTACGGGTAACTTCCCGTTACCTCGTAATTTTTTAACTTCTTTACCCCGTAATATTCTACGCTACAAAATGTCAACTATCCAGATAAACTTGTCAAAATTTTAGAAGAAAATATCCTGCGCTAGGCGAAACGTATTACAATGTGCTTCCACGATGTGAGCGATGCGCTCGGAATATCCACCGCCCATACTGACGGCAACTGGGATGTTATTTTTTTTACAACATTCTAAAACCATTCGATCTCGCTCTTTGCAGCCCAGAATGGTCATTCCCAATCTACCGAGTTTATCTGTTTTTAAGACATCAACTCCCGAAAGATAAAAAACGATGTCTGGTTCGACGTCACTAATCAAGGGAAAAAGTGTTTTTTCTAGCGTGGATAGATAGGTCTTATCGTCCGTGTGATCGGGCATGTCGATATCGAGATCAGATTTCTCTTTTCGTACGGGATAGTTTTTTGCCCCGTGCATACTGAAGGTAAAGACCCTTGGTTCGTTTTCGAATAACTTGGCCGTTCCGTTTCCTTGATGGACGTCGAGATCAATGATCAAAATTTTATCAACAATTTTTTCCAACAACAAATAATTGGCGGCAATAGCAAAATCATTTAATACACAAAATCCCTCTCCGTGGTCGGCGAAGGAATGATGAGTGCCGCCCGCAATATTCATTGCGCAGCCAAACTGCAAAGCTAGCAGCGCGCACTCAATTGTGCCGTGCGCAATGTGTCGGCCCCGTTCAATTAGATTGGCTGAAAGTGGAAAACCAATTCTGCGAATTTCTTTAACAGATAGAGTAAGGTTTTTTAGTTTTTCCCAATATTCCAAATCGTGGGTGAGTAGTAAGGTTTCTTCCGAAAGCCTTTGCGGATGGAATAATTGATCTTCCCGGATAGCACCCTCGTAGATGAGTTGTTCGGGAATGAGTTCGTATTTAATCATCGGGAAGCGATGCCCTTCGGGAAGCTGGTATTTATAAATGGGAGAAAAAGCAATGTACAATTGAGACTCCTTTTCAAAAAAAGAGCCTTTTCCCAAATGGTTTGATTTGGGAAAAGGCTCGTTACGATCAGGAGGATTAAAAGACATCTACGATTAGGTCATGTTCAAAAATGCTTGAACTTAGCGGACCAGCGTGACGTCACCTTTATATACGACTACCTGTCCATCAATAAATTCAATTTCTGCAAAATAAACATAAACACCAGGATTTAGTTTTTTGTTTTTGTAAAAACCATCCCATCCGTAGGTGTCGTCATTAGGTTGAAAATTTTCTTGAGAAAATAATAATGCGCCCCACCGATTGAAGATTTTAAAGTTTCTCACATTGGCTACTTCTTGACCCGCATTGATAAAAAAGATGTCATTCATACCGTTGTCGTCAGGACTAAAGGCATTAGGTATATATACCCTTCTTGGTTTTTCTACAAAAATGGTAATCGTATCCGTAGCGATACATCCACTTTCGTCGAGCATGGTGACGAGGTAGGTAGATTGATTGACGGGTGTGACGAATTGCGAAGGACAATCAGCGCACGGCGCATTGCTCGACCAAATGATTTCCGTAATATTGAAGTTGGGCACCGGCTGTAGTTCAATGCTGTCTCCCAGTTCAAGCGTTTGATCTGGCCCTAAGTCCACAGTAGCATCTTCGGGTTCGAAGATGGTGACTTCTTGGGAAATCTCGCAGCCGTTTTCGTCCATCACCGTTACGATGTGTGATCCTGGCAAAACAAAATCAATTTCCATGGTAGAGCTATCTACCGGATTGAATCCATTATCATTAAAACTAAAGGTATAGGGACCGACTCCGCCCGATACATCTTCTAATAATATTTCTCCATCAAAAGCATCTGTACAGGGTGGGCCTACGGGAATTGTTGTAAAATCAATTTCACTCGGTTCAGTCAATGTTACTGAGGTGGTAGCCACACATCCCGTAGAGTCGGTGATGGTCACGGTGTAAGTGCCCGCAGCGAGGTCAATGATCACTGGGGTCACATCTCCATTGCTCCACTGGTAATCAAATGGAGTAATCCCGCTCGTAGTTCCCGCAACGGCAATTCCATCATTTCCGTCAAAACAACTGACATTAAATCCATTAAAATCAGTAACAGCCTGCGCAAGGGCATTCATGGTTTGTACTTCGATGGTTACTTGATTGGTAGGAAGTGTTCCTGTACAAACCGAGCCAACGGGAGAAACACTAACTAAATTATAAGTCGTAGTTCCTGTCGGTGCTACGGTGATGGTGTGTCCATCGCTGATACCGTTGAGCGTAATCGGAGGATTATTGCCGAGCGCATACTGTACGTCGAAGGTAGTTCCTCCCGTCAAAGAGAAAGTCAACGTAGCATTTCCTCCAGGACAAATAAGCGGCGTAGAAGCTGCAATCGAACCTATCACCTCCGCTTCAAAACTGAGGTCAATGGTGATGATGCTATCGCAACCATTGGCAGCTTGAGTGATTTCTGTACCCGAAGCGTTATTCTGGTCGTACACTTGATTATTGACAATCATGCTTTCTCCGAAGCAAAGCGTCTCTACGATGGCGTTAGTCGAAAATGGATCAATGGTCAACTCGACTTCTACTAAATCTGACACACACGTTCCGTCGGATACGCTCGCAAAAACCGAAGTAGAAGCGGTATTGATGGAAGTAGCTATCGGATTATTTCCATTGGGATCATCGAACCACGTTACTGTATTTCCATTGCCACCAGCTACATTATTTTCTAAAAGGGTTAAATCAAAATCAGCCGTTCCGCTACCATCATCGCACAAGGAAGTTCCCGTAGTAAAGGCATCGGGAAGGGTATCTATTTGTAGTTGAACTTCTACGACCGTAGAATTACAGGTACCATCGTTGACGATAGCAAAAACAGAATTGGCAGCCGTGGTGATACTTGTCCCGATAGGATTAGTTGCATTGCTGTCTTCAAACCAAGCTACCGTATTCGTAGAGTTTCCGTTGACCGTATTTTCCAATGAGGATAAATCAAAAGTGGCTTCTCCATTTCCGCTATCACATTCAGAACTTACGGTCGGAAAGGCAGGGACAGGATCATCTACGATTAACTGAATTTCGACTGGATTAGAGACGCATGTTCCATCATCAACAATGGCAAAGACGGAGGTTGAGACAGTCGTCAACGTAGTGCTGGCAGGTATCGTCGCATTGCTATCTTCAAACCATGTGACTACGTTGTTGATATTTGCGTTAACCGTATTTTCCAAACTAGTCAATTCAAAATCACCCGTATCGTTTCCATTATTACAAGCCACGGTAGAAGTAGGAACAGCTTGCGGAAGAGCATCAACAGTTAGGTTAATCTCCACTACTTCCGAGTTGCAAGTACCATCGTTAGTTACTGCAAAAACGGAGGTTGTCGTGGTAGTTATCGTTGTACTGATTGGCGTAGTCAGATCACTATCCTCGAACCAAAGTACCGTATTCGTACCACCGTCGTTGATAGTATTTTCCAATGGAGATAAATCAAAAGTAGCTTCCCCATTGCCTTCATCACAAAGTGCAGTATTGGTAGGGAAAGCAGGGGGTAGAGCATCTATTGCTAATTCAATCTCGACCACTTCGGAATTACATATACCATTATTGATTGTTGCAAAAATCGAAGTAGCCCCCGATGTTATCGAAGTGCCCAAAGGAATGGTGGCATTGCTATCTTCGAACCAAGATACCGTGCTCGTAGTGCCTCCGTTGACAATATTTTCCAATGTAGTCAAATCAAAAGTAGCTTCCCCATTGCCTTCGTCACAAAGTGAAGTGGAGGTAGGTGTAGCTACGGGTAGAGCAGCAATTGACAATTGAATTTCCACAACTTGTGAAGGGCACGTCCCATCGGTAGTTTGAGCAAAAACTGAGGTTGCCCCTGTGGTGATGGAAGTTCCAATGGGAATGGTAGCATTAGCATCTTCGTACCAACTTACCTGATTTGAGGTATTATCATTTACCGTATTTTCTAAAGTAGTCAAATCAAAAGTAGCTTCCCCGTTGCCTTCGTCACAAAGCGATGCCGTAGTCGAAATGGCAGGAATAGCATCAAGTACGGTCAACGTGATTTCTACGGGATCAGAATCACAATTTCCCAACTGACTAATTGCATAAATCGTAGTGGAGGAAGTATTGTAAGGAGAAGTAATCGGAATGGTCAGATTAACATCTTCAAAATAAAGTACAGCATTGCCTGTACCTTGATTCACAATGTCCACTATCTCATCTAAATCAAAATTGGCCATATCGTTACCATCATTACAAAGGGTCATAGATGCGGGCGAGGAGTTGACATCGGCGGCAACCATCAACGAAATTTCTACAGGCAGAGAGGTACACTCCCCATCGTCCACTACGGCGTAGAGATTGGTAGAGGTTGAAGTGAAAGCATTGGTTGGCGTAAAAGGTACGGTAAGGTTCGCATCCTCGTACCACAAGACATCAAATCCAGTTCCTCCGTTAATCGTATTTTCCAAAGAAATTACATCAAAAGTAGCTGTACCCGAGCCATCATCGCATTCGATGTTGGAGGCAGGGTTGGCCGAGACCAAAGGTGTGACGTCAAGATCAACTGCAATGGGAGCAGATGGACAATTATCATTAGTGGATACTGCGTAAATAGTGGCAGTAGGCGTAGTGAAAGGCGGTGTAATCGGAATCGTGGTATTCACATCTTCAAACCACGTAATCGTATTTCCATTTCCTCCATTGATGGTGCTTTCTAGGTTAGTTAACTCAAAAGTGGCGATTCCGCTGCCATTACCACACTCAGCGTCCATTGCTGGATTGGTAGTACCTAGTGCCGTGACCATCAATTCAACGGGTACTGGGGTGGATATACAAATCCCATCCACCACAACTGCGTAAACGGTAGTCGGAGAGGAGGTGTAAAGAGTTTGGATAGGATTAATAGCATCGGCACTAAAGTACCAATCAACCGCAAAACCAGTTCCTCCATTCACAGCATCATCCAATAAGTCCAAGTCAAAAATAGCTGTACCGTTCCCCAAATCACACTGGGTATCAGTAGTAGAAAACGCATCTAAAGTATTGGTAATTTCCAAGGAAACAGCCACGGGTGCTGATTCACAGATTCCATCGGATACTACGGCATACACATTAGTACTAGAGGTTACGTAAGGGGAAGGAATAAGATTGGTGGCATTTGCATTGGAGTACCATGTAACTGGATTACCTGTTCCCCCATTTACCGTAGAATTTAGTGCGGTCAAATCGAAAGATGCTTCCCCGTTTCCTTCGTCGCATTGTACTTGCATAGTGGTTGTTGCTACGGGAGCTTCGATGACGGTAAGCGATACCGCTACTGGATTAGAAGTACAACCTGCATCTGTGACGGTAGCGTAAACAGTAGTGGTAGCACTCGTGTACTGAGATGGAATGTCATCGGTAGCATTTTCGTCGGAGTACCAATCTACGGTGTTTCCATTTCCTCCGTTGACATCACTAGCTAGGCTGTTCAAATTGAACAAGGCCTCGCCGTTGGCTACTTCACACGCTGATGTAGAAGTGGAATTGGCAACGGGTAAATTGATAACACTCAACTCTACTTCAACTGGTGCTGAGGTACAATTTCCATCTACAGCTACTGCGTAGATAGTATTAGCTATGGAGGTAAGAGGAGGTGTAATCGGAATAGTCAGGTTGTCATCTTCATAAAAGTTGACGGAAACGCCGCTGCCTCCATTGATTGTATTTTCCAGATTGGTTAGGGGAAAAATGGCAGTACCGTTTCCTTCATCACAAGCACTATCCGCAGCAGGAAATGCGGGAATTGAGCTAGCTACGATGAGTGTCACCTCTACTGCATCAGAAAAACAAGTACCGTCGGTAGTAGCTGCGTAGATGGTAGCATCGGCCGATACGTAGGGTGATGATATTTGTGCTACCAAGTTAGGATCGGTGGACCAAACGACCGCTGTACTATTTCCTCCATTGACTTCACTTGCCAATTCGTCTAGATCAAAAGTAGCAGTACCGTTACCTTCATCACACTCCGAACTGGTGGTGGGAAATGCCTCTAGCTCGGTAACTACCTCCAAATCAACCTCGATGGGATCGGAGGCACATAAATTATTACTGACGATAGCAAAGACCGTTGTAGTAGCAGTCGTGTAAGGAGAAAATATCTGATTTGTTAAATTTTGATTGCTAAACCATTCAATGGTAAAGTTTACTCCAACCCCACTATTGACCTCCTGCGCAAGCGCATCCAGATTAAAAGTTGCCGTACCCGTGCCATCATCACAAGCCGAAGCTGAGGTTTCGTTTCCGTTGGCTCCTTCTACAACATTTAGTATGACTTCTACGACATTAGAGAGGCAGTTACCATCGGTAGCTACCGCAAAAATAGTAGTGGGGGCAGAGATAAAAGGAGAACTAATAGGCATCGTTAACGCTGCGTCGCTATACCAGAGTACGTCATTACCGTTTCCTCCAGTAACATTATCCCCAATGGCATCTAAATTAAACGTACCGATTCCATTTCCATCATCGCACTCCGTAGATGAGGCTTGGAAAACACTAATTTCCCCTAAAACAGTTAAAGAAATTTCGACGGGATCGGAGGTACAATTTCCGCTAGCTACTGTAGCGTAGAGGGAAGTGGAGGTGGAAATATACGCATCGAGTGGCGGTGACACAGGAATCGTCGCCGCAGGGTTAGTGAACCAAGATATGGTGTAAGCGTTGCCGCCAGTAATATCATTTTCAATACTCGTTAAGTCAAAGATACCTGTATTATTTCCCGAATTATCATCGCAGGTAGCTAAGTTGGTTGGATTAGCAGAAATCGAATTAGAAATATTGAGCGTAACGGGAACAGCCGCCGCCTGACAAGTTCCATTATCTACGACTGCGTAGATCGTGGTGGCAATTGTTGTATAGGTAGGTGATGTAATGGGGCTATTCAAATTTATATCTGAAAACCAGGATACCGTAACGTTATTTGCGGAGTTGACCGCATTAGCTAAAACATCTAAATCAAATGTCGCTAATCCATTAGCATCACCACATTCCGTATCGGAAGCAGAATTAGCTGCTGGTAAATTCAAGACCGTCAAGTCAATTGCCTCAACGGGAGAAGGGCAAGCCGAGCCATCATCAACTATTGCGTAGATGGTTGCGCTCGATGTATTATAAGGTGAAAATATTTGGTTCGTAGCGCCGGCGTTGCTGTACCAAGTTACGGGGTTCGTGGTACCACCATTCACCGTACTCTCCAAAGCTGTCAGGTCAAAAGTAGCGGTGCCGTTACCTTCATCACACGCCTCGGCGGAAGCATCGTTAATTTCGGGGCCAGCAATTACCGTGAGATCAACACTAGCGGGTATCGAGGTACAAATCCCATCATCCACCACCACAAAGATCGTGGTAGAAGAAGTAGTGAAAGGTGGATTGATGGCATTAGTGGCATTTGCGTTGGTGAACCACTCCACGGAGTTACCTGATCCTCCGTTGACTATGTTTTCTAAATCAGTCAAAGCAAAGGTAGCCGTGCTATTTCCTTCATCACACGCCTGGGCGGATGTACTCGTAGCAATGGGTAAATCATCTACAATTAGGTTGACTGGGGTCGGTTCGGATTCGCAAGTACCGTCAGAAACGATGGCAAAAACGGTAGTCGTTCCCGTACTGTACAGCGATGGAATTAAAGTACTCGCATTGGCATCAGCGTACCAGTTTACGGAGTTCATAGTGTTGTTATTCACCGTTTCGTTCAGATCAGTCACGATAAATTGTGCCATGCCGTTACCTTCATCACAAAGGTTAGTAGTTGTCGGATTAGCGGTAGGAATACTCGCCACGGTTAGATCAACCGCTACTGGAGCGGACACACAATTGCCACCACCCACCGTAGCGTAAACAGTAGTTGTTCCCGTAATAAAAAATGGTGCACTAATATCAATGGTAGCAGCGGGATCTGCGTACCACGTGACGTTATTCCCAGAATTACCATTAATAATATTTTCTAAAGCTAAAAGCTCAAAAGTAGCCGTTCCGCCTCCTTCGTCGCATTCGGTAGCCGAGGTAGGATTAGCCGAGATTTGATTATCCACCGTTAGAGTGACTGCAGTAGGTTGGGAGGTACAAGTACCATCGTCCACTACGGCGAAAACGGTAGTTGTTCCTGAATTGAAAGGTGATGTAATAGGATTGTTAGTAGTATTATCCGCATACCAAAGTACGCTAAAACCAGTTCCACCGTTTACCGTATTTTCTATGGAAGTCAAATTAAAATTAGCTGTCCCGTTACCCAAATCACATTCGGTGTAGCTAGTGGAAACTGCTACTGGCAAGGGAGAAACGATCAAATCAACTGCTACTGGAACGGAAGAGCAACTATTCGAGCCAGTCACTACGGCATAGACGACGGTTGTGCCAGTAGTGTAAGGAGAAGATATGGCTACGGAGGCATTGATATCCGAAAACCAAGTGACGGGATCATTAGTCCCACCATTTACCGTGCTCTCTAAGTTGGTTAAATTAAATATGGCTTGACCATTTGATATTTCACATTCCGTAGCGGAAGTCGGATTTCCTACTGGGGCAGCAAGTACATTCAGCAATACCTCCGTTGGTGGCGAACTGCATCCACTCCCCGAAACTACGGCGTACACACTCGTGGACGACGTGACAAATGGAGACATCAACTGATTGGTTGCGCTAGGAGATAAAAACCAACTAACTGCGTACGTTGGATTACTATTAACCAACATAGCTATAGCAGAAAGATCAAATTCCGAGGTGTTATTTCCCGAATCACAGGCATCACTCACTACGCTATTAGCAGTAGGTGCCTCCTCCACAGTAAGAGAAACCAAAGTAGGTGGTGACGCACAAGCCCCATCAGAGACGACTACGTAAACAATGGTAGTCGGAGTAGTGAAAATGGTTGGGATTGGGGTAGTCGCATTGGGATCAGCATACCACGAAAAGGTAAGCCCCCCGTTACTGTTAACCTCGCTTTCTAAAAGGGTTAAATCAAAAGTAGCGGTACCATTTCCCAAGTCACAAGCTGATGCAAAAGCATTGTTAGCGGTTAAGCTAGACTCCACAATTAAGTCCACGGCGGCGGGTTGCGAATTACATCCCCCGTTGGAAGCGACGGCGTAAACCGTAGTGGTTGCCGTATTGTAAGGGGAAGGAATGGGCGTTTGCGCATTGATATCAAAGAACCAATTGACGGTGATCCCCGGCTGATTATTGACCTGCCCAGCGAGGGCGTTGAGGTCAAAAACTGCCGTACCATTTCCCAAATCACAAGCGGATGTAATTGTATTGTTAGCGATGGGCGCATTTTCCACAATCAAATCCACGGCGGCGGGTTGCGAGTTACATCCCCCGTTGGTAGCGACGGCGTAAACCGTAGTGGTTGCCGTATTGTAAGGAGAAGGAATGGGCGTTTGCGCATTGATGTCAAAGAACCAATTGACGGTGACCCCCGGCTGATTATTGACTTGCCCAGCGAGGGCGTTGAGGTCAAAAACGGCTGTACCATTTCCCAAATCACAAGCGGATGTAATTGTATTGTTAGCGATGGGTG
>JBCCJE010000121.1:0-9954 GCA_039027925.1 Bacteroidota bacterium | reverse complement strand
TTTACATTTTATGCGCAGTTATTTTTTCTTTATGCAAGGCGAAAAACGTAGGCGATGCGGGGCATCGGCGAGGCTTTTTAACGCAGCAGAAAGGAAAAAGAACAAGTAGAAAATGTAAAGTTATTATTGAACCATTCCTTATGGATGTACAAAGTTTTTTGAAGTTTTAGAAAAGTGTTTTTTGTTGGTATTATTCGATATTGAATTTAGACTATTGGAGTCGGTGCTGTGTACCTTTAGTACGACTGCAATTGACCATTTAATTATTAATCATCAAAACCCCGTGTATGTTATTAGCCATAGATATAGGAAATACAAATGTCGTGTTTGCACTTTACGAAGATACTATTTGGGAACAGACATTTCGGTTACCGACGTTGCCCAACGAGTCACCTCTTTTTTACAAAATGAAAATCGTTGACTACTTTTTGGAGGCGGGGATTCCTTTAGGAAAAATTCAGAAAACGGTGGTGAGTAGCGTTGTCCCACCCTTGGTTCAGGTATTTGAAAATATATTGTTAGAACTTTTTTCTCAGAAGCCCATCCTAGCGACACCTAAGGCCTATCCAAAATTAAAACTGGCCATAAATCGGCCCGATGAGATTGGAACAGACTTATTTGCCAACGCCGTAGCCGCCCATAATCTTTTTCAAAAAGACTGCATCGTAGTGGATTTTGGGACGGCTTTGACTTTCACGGTAGTCTCCAAGGCAGGCGTACTTTTGGGAGTCAACATTGCGCCTGGGCTAAAAACGGCGATAAGATCACTCGTAGGCAATACTGCTCAGCTACCCGAAGTGCCACTCGAACTTCCTGCATCTGTCATTGGGAAAAATACCATGACTGCCATCCAAAATGGAATCCTGCTGGGCTACGTTGGGTTGGTCAGGCATCAGATAGCTAGCATCAGAGCAGAACTAGGAGCGCAGTACATCGCCGTCGCTACGGGCGGTTTATCAAAAATTTTAAAAGTATTGGAAAATGATTTTGAAGTGGTGGATATGAATTTGACGGTGGAAGGATTAAGACTGATCGGAGAGGCGAATTGAAGTAGAGCAATAAGTTGGTACTAGACTGGTCGTTTATCGTTCATTTGCTTCGTCGCGGTTAAATTGATAATCTGATTTTAGCTCATTAGGAACATCTAATACAGTAAAAGATACCTCTTTACTTGATTTTTGAGTAGGTTCTTCAATAATGAAAGCAATAACCTCAATCTTCTTACCTAAAAAGTTATCGGGCAGGGAGAGCGTCAAGTGATTATTATCAGCAGTGATGATGGTTCGTATCATAATATTTTTATCTTTATTCATAAAGATAGCTCTAAAATACTTTATTAGAAAGTATTCCTATTAAAATACAAAATACCACAAAAAGATTGGAAGATAAAAAATTAATCCCCGACTGGTTAGTCGAACAAGAGCGCAATAGTTGGCAAATAGAGCTACTGATTAGTGGTGGATTTATTTTTACATTAGTGAGCCTTCCGGAATTTTTACGACACGAATTGCTGGATGTCATTATTCACAACGAGGAGAAAACTTACATCGTCTTGATCTTTATTTTCGGAGTTCTTTTTAGTCGAGCGTTGCTGATAGGATTTTCCGTGAATTTACTGTTAAGGTCTATCTGGGTAGCATTTTTGGGTATTCACTACGCCTTTCCGAAAGGAGTAGATTATTCGAGGCTAAAGTACAGTAAAGCATTTGAGGAAAAGCTCAAAGCGGAAAATAATGGAATTGATCGGATTTTAAAATTAGAAAAATACTGTAGTCTCTCTTACTCGCTCGCTATCATCATCATTATTTTGAGCTTTGGAGTTGCGCTCGTGATGACGATTTTTTTTGTACTGGTAGATCAGTTTGATTGGACCGATGAAATGTTCAACAATCCCATCATCGGGTATTCCGGTATGCTGCTGGTGATGATGATTAGTTTTGGATTATTAGACAAAATCTTTTTTCAAGTCCTCAAAAAAAATCAAAAATGGACACAACGATTTTATCCTGCTAGTAAATTTATTTCTAAAATCACGTTTACCTCCATTTACCGGTACGAGTGGTTTACCCTCATCTCGAATGTAAAAAGATGGCGTTTATATTTGGTCACATTTTCTTATTTTCTGCTGGCTTTTTTGCTGACCATCAATGACCTCAATGTCAAGGATGGCGTATCCGCCAATCTAAAGTTTGATCTATTCGAAACCCGACAATATAAAAATCTTCCGGTGAATAATTTTTACCTACAAAATGACGAGTATGATAATCTCTTAGGAAAAGAAAGTTTTGTGGAAGCGGTAAGTATTCCCTCCGAAGAAATTCATGGTCATTACTTACCCATCTTTATTACTTACAAAAGTTATTTTGATAATTCGTTTCAGAACTTCTTTAGGGAAGGAATATTTGAACCCCAGCAAGGTATCTTAAAAACCAGAAAAGAGTTTGACGAAAACGGGGAGAAATTGCAAGATATATTAAGACAAAGTTTTTTGGTTTTTATTGATGATGACCAAATAGATGCTGAACAATGGTACTACCGAAAGCATGCCATCACCAATCAAGATGGTTTCTACACTAGGATTGATATTTCTGATTTGGAAGATGGAAAACACGAATTGAATATGAAGTTTGTAGGTTATTGGGAAAAAAACAATGTGGATACTTTTACGATGCGATGGATTCCATTTTGGAAGACGGGGACTGAAAAATGATTTTGCTCCGTAGCTATGTTATAAACAGATACCACTCATTTAAAAAATAAAAACAACAATTATGAAAACAAACGACCTCCTCATTTTTGCTATCATCCTATTCTTGACTGCCTGTTCGACAAGGGGAAAAGATAAAAGTAAAACTGATATAGGCACACCGAGTGTCATCATGGGAAAAATCGTGGACTACGAGAAATACCCCAATACCAAGTTTGTCACGCTTCAAAAAAAATTGCTGGGGAAAGAGAAGACCTCATAAAACTACGATCTTGAAGAAGATAAAGTTCTGAAAAGGATTGCTTCGGCGTATCGAGGAAAGGTAATCTATTTGGATTTTTGGGCGACTTGGTGCAAGCCTTGTTTACTAGATATGATAGCGTCTAAGCCGATCATTAAAGAATTATATCAAGGTAAGGATATTCAGTTCGTGCACCTCTGCATGAATACAGATGAAGAGGCTAGTGATAAATTCGTAGCTACGTATGATATTCCAGGTATCCATATCAAACTGGAAGGTGAAGATGTCAAAAGGATCATGAGCAATTTTAATAATTCGGGTTTTCCTTTTCAGATAATAGTGAATAAGGAAGGAAAAGTTATTAGGAAGGGTAATGATTTGAGATTGACTATGCCTGCTACGAAAAGTTTGATAGGAGCGTTGCTCAAAGTCGAATAGCTCTTCCATAATAAAAAAGCACCATGACTTGAATTGTCATGGTGCTTGAAATTATATATCCATTATTAAATCATTTGCCCGACTTTTTCTAGTAGTTTTTTAGTTGCGATGATACCTTCCTCCTCGGTCAGTTTTGATCCTTCGTATTCGATGCCGACGTATCCCGTGTATCTGTGTTGTTTTACAATTTTCATGATGCGTAAAAAGTCCGAGTGAACTTCGTTACCTGCTGCATCGAAGTCATTGGATTTGGCACTTACCGCCTTGGCGAAGGGCATCAACTCTTCCATGCCTTGGTAGCGATCGTACTCTTTGAGACAACTCCAATTTTCTCCTCTTTCCAAACAAAAATTACCAAAATCAGGAAGTGTACCGCAGTTGTCCATGTTGATTTGTTTCATCACGCCTGCTAGCCAACTACCATCGGAAGAGTACCCTCCGTGATTTTCTACAATTACGTTTAAGCCAGCTTTGGCGCCATACTCCGCTAATCTACCGAGTCCGTCAACCGCCGCCGCCGCTACTTCCTCCGCCGTACCTTCACCCGCCGCATTTACTCGGATAGAGTGACATCCCATCAGCTTGGCGGCATCTACCCATTTGTAGTGATTTTCAATGGCTTGTGTTCTTTTTTTATCATCGGTATCTCCGAGATTACCTTCCCGATCTATCATAATGAGCAGATTCTTAACGCCATTGTCATCTGCTCTTTTTATCATTTCGTAGAGGTAATTCTTATCCGTTGCTTTGTCTTTAAAAAATTGGTTGACGTACTCGACGGCTTCTATACCAAGGCTTTTGGCTTTGGCCGCAAAGTCAAGATTGTCCATCGTAGCGGGATGCTCTTTTCGCATGCCCAAGGCTTTGTGGAGTGACCATTGTGCTAGGGAAATTTTAAAAAACATAGCTCCTGCCTCAGCTTCCAAAGCGGAGGTAGCTGTTTCCGCTTTGGTAGCTTTTGGTTTTGCGGTATCACAACCGATCAATCCCATCATCCCGAGTCCGAAAGCCACTTGGCTAGATTGTTTGATAAAGGTTCGTCTTGTCTTTTTCATGTGTGTTTTGTTTTTTGTTTTGATGGCTCAAAGTTCTAATTGAGTGGAGTTTGCTCTGATTAATTTTGGTTGTTCATCGTTATTAGCAGAAATTATAACAATACCTTCACGGGTTTTTATTTTTCCTAAATCTTTGACATCGTGCTTTAAAAAAAATCCGCTTTCGGAGTAGGGAACGGCTTCGAAATCTCCTTTACCATTTCCTAACAATAGTTTCCCGTAGCTGGCATCGTTGCGTGGGGTTTCGATTTCGGAGGTGTATAAATTCCCTGCTACCAACAAGTCCAGATACCCATCTTGATTAAAATCGTGCGTGACCAATCCATTGACGGAGGAGAGTTGGACTTCGTTGGGCAGGTTGCGAACCTCGAATTTTTCGTACCCTTGATTTTCGATGTAGCTGCTCGCAAAATTCCACGCCTGATAGTGCAGGGCTTCCTCCAAGTCAGGCCCAAAGTAAATATCCTCCAACGAAGCCTCCGCAAACGAATCGTAGTTTTTATACTTTACTTTGATGGCAGGAATTTGTTCGGAAGAGCATTGTTTTCCACGGAGGGGATACTGCTCGCCGTCGTAGTAATATCCTAGCACGATGTCCAGCTTTCCATTTTTATCAAAGTCACTAGCGTACACATCGAAAGATTCTTCTTCGTTGGCTTGGTACTTATAATTAAGTCCTAAGTTACCAGCTACTAAATCTTGATCACCGTCGTTATCAAAATCCGCAGCGTGAATACTGTACCACCAGCCCGTTGATTTTTCCAAACCGTAGGCTGCTGTTTTATTTTCAAATCTGCCGCCCGTATTTTTCATAAAAGTAATAGGCATCCATTCGCCCACAACGACTAGGTCTAGGTTTTTATCCAAATCATAATCCACCCAAACAGCATCCGTAACCAATCCCGCTTTGGTAAGATCAGGAGCAATTTGCGCCGTCACGTCCGAAAAACTAAGGTTTCCGGATTCCTTGAGTTCATTTTTTAAAATAAAACTCTGCGCAGGAGTAGGATAAGAACGGGAAACAATTCTACCACCTACGAATAAGTCCACATCGCCATCGTTGTCGTAGTCCGCCGCTTTTACCCTCGAACCACTCGCCGTGATTTTGGGTAACGCATCGTCTGCTTTGGTGAAGTTGCCGTTGCCGTCGTTCAGGTACAACCGATCTTGAAAATTAGGACTACCTTGTTGGTATTCGTTACCTCCGCTCACCACGTATAAGTCCAAATCACCATCTGCGTCCGCATCAAAAAAAGTAGCACCAATGTCTTCGTGCTGAGCCTCTCCGTTCCACATATTCCGAGAGGCGGATCGAAATGTTCCATCTTCTTTTTGTAAATATAAAATTCCCCTTTGACCGATGGCACCCCCCACGTAGAAGTCATCTATTTCGTCACCATTGACATCTCCTACCGCTAGGGCAGGTCCGAAACGGGAATACTGATGAGGGAGTAAAATTTCGTATTTAAAATCATCAAATGCGTTTTCGTTATGTTTAAAATCAACGCCTGACGCTGTGGTCACATCCGAAAAAAGTTGTTCCTCTCTGAAAGCAGGCTTACTTTCGGGCATCTGAGCATTTTGGTATTTAATATTTAAAATTTGATTAGCGGAAATATTTTTTATGGTTTCTAATTTTCCATCCGTCCAAATAACGGTAAGAGACTCCACCGTTTTCGCATTGCCCAACCCAAAATGAATGACGGGATCGGTAGAAGATTGAAAGCCCCTCGTCAAGGTGTGCTCTTGGTATTGTAGGTCATTTCCATTCTTCAAGGTCAATTTAGCACCCAGTCCGAAGGGATTTTTAGCATCCCCTCGTAGTTGAACTCGTAGATAATTTCCTTTTTGTAATTCTATTGTTTTATTTTGATAAATGATGGACGGTGCGTCAATATTATTAATGATGATTTCTAAGTCGCCATCATTGTCCAGGTCAGCGTAAGCCGCCCCGTTGGAGAATCCCTCGTGGCTCAATCCCCATTCCTGCACAACGGGATCAAAGGTCAAATCGCCGTTATTTTTATATACGTAGTTATCCACTTTTTCGGAGGGCATGTTGAGCGTCAGCTCTAAATTTTTAAAAGATTTTTTCTCTTGATAAGTTGCTTTTTCAATTTTGTTGAAATAGTCCTTGTTGTTAATATCTCTACGTGTACCGTTTGTTATAAAAATATCTTTCCAGCCATCATTGTCCAAGTCAGCCACTAGCCCCGCCCAACTCCAGTCGGTAGAACTCATACCCGTCATTCGGGCAATATCGCTAAAGTGGGGCAGCCCGTCGTCCGTAATTCCATTGTTAAGTTGAATGGCATTTTGCATGTATTGATAGTGCATCCCGTAGCCTACGATTTCCCAAAAACCCGGAATATTCATACTCGCCATGTTGGCTTTATTTCTTCGATTGTCTTCGGGGGTCATATCCATTTGTACAATATCTAGCAGTCCATCATTATTAAAATCCGAAACGTCCGCCCCCATCCCAAAGAAAGCAGTGTGCTGCGTAGTTTCTTTTATTTTATCCGTAAAAGTTCCGTCACCGTTGTTGAGATAAAAATAATCAGCCGAAGCAAAATCGTTAGACACATAAATATCTTGCCAGCCATCTTGATTAAAATCACCAGCGGTAGCACTCAACGAAAGCCCAAAGTTCAAGATACCTGCTTCCTCCGTCACGTCCTCGAAGTGACCATCTCCTCGATTGCGGTACAACTTATCGGACTTTGCGGGATCTTTTTTTTCCCTAAAAACAGCGTAAGAATAGTTCGGCGTTTTGAATCCCGTAAACGGATAGTTAGCTACGTACAAATCCAAGTCACCATCATTGTCGTAGTCGAAGAATGTCCCTTGGGTGGATTTTCCTTCGTCGGCCACGCCCCGCTGTTCTGCTTCCTCTACGAAAGAAGGCATACCATTTTCATCATTTCCTTGATTGATAAATAATTGATTTTTACTCGTTGTCCATTTTCCCGACACACTTACGTAAATGTCCATTAGTCCATCTGCGTTGACATCCGCCATCGTCACTCCCGTGACCCAGCGGTCGTCGCTCGCTACTTTGGCTAGGGGAGTAATATCTTTAAATTGGAGATCACCTTGATTGAGATACAGTTTATTTTCCACCATATTGCCCGTAAAGTAAAGGTCTTGGAGTCCATCATTATTGATATCACCTACGGCTACTCCTCCACCCATATAGATATAGGGATAGGTAAAATAGTTGACTACTGAATCCTCTTTAAGGGTATTGGAAAAACCGATACCGCTTTCTTCTACTGATAGTTGTTGAAAAATTTTCGATATTGCTTTCTTTGACGCTTTTGTAGAAGCATTGTTATTCGTTTCTTTCGAGCAAGAAAAAACGAACAAAAAGAATATTAAAATGGTGAAAAAGAAAGTTTTGCTCATAAATTAAAATCAATAAGTTAATAGCAGGAGAAAATTAAGAAGGCAAGAAGTAAAATTCTTGCCTTCTTTTTTTGGGAAATGAGAAATTAGAATAGAGACTAAGAAACGCTACCTTATTCTAAACCTTTACCTTCCCTACGCTCAGTCTCCCCGAAGTTTCGAAATAGGCATCACTCTTCTCTTTTCACTCATCTATCATCATTCATCACTAATCACTAATACCCCGGATTCTGTATCAAAACATCTGCCCCTAGCAGGTCAATTTCGTTTTGAGGAATCGGTAAAAACTCATCCTTACCAGTATCAAACGAAGCACCAGAGAAAGGAGAACTTAACTTAGGATTCTCGTGCGCTAGATAAGCATTCAACACTTCCGCCTGAATACCCCATCTTCTCAAATCGTAGAATCTATGACCCTCACCAGAAAGTTCTAATTTTCTTTCCATTCTGAGTGCAGCTCTAGCTGTACTTTGATCATTCAGAGAAGTATAAACCTCAGCTCCATAATTTGCCGCAGGAGTACCGTCGTTATTTCGCACAGGAGAATCAATAGCTCTCTGCCGCACTCGATTAATCAAGGTTCTAGCGTTTTCTAAATCACCATTAGATTCTATTTCGGCTTCGGCAAGCATTAATAAAACATCAGCAAATCGGATGATGTTATAATTAACGGCTGTATAGCCAGGTGTCCAAGAGGTACCATCATTTTCAGTACCGTCACCACCTGCGTAGTAGATAAATTTCTTAGGAGAATAAGGCCCAGCATAAGCCTGATCTCTAATCCAATCAAATCCCGGATGTGGTCCCCAATCTAAATAAGGAATTCCTTTTCTTCCAACAGAGTGATCTAGTCTAGGATCAAGAGGTGACTGATCGTCTTCTTGCCATTCTAAAGTCCAGTTGGAAGATGTTAATGGATCATTACCTGTATTATCATCTGCATTAGAACTGTAAACGAGTTCGGTGTTAGGAGCAGCAGGATCAAAAACACTAACTAAATTTCCTTCACCATACGTAGCAGTAGGATCCCAGAGTTGAGATCCACCAATTCCCATATCATCATTTAGTGCATTAGCAGGGTCATTATAAGATCCATCTAAAAATGGAAGCCCATTAGCATCTGTACGGAAAGAGTTAGCTAGATCAAAACTAGGTTGGAAAAATCCACAGCATCCCCCTGGGCGTGGAGGCCCTGCGCTACCGTGAGGGAAGTTGAGTACCATCGCTGGGTTAGCATTCTCAATGGATCCAGTACCCGCTGCTGCTTGCGAAGCAAATACAGATTCTGCGCTGTTGTCATTAGTTGACCGAAAAGCGTCCGCATAAGAGGAGTTCAAGGCGTAGGGGGTACCATCGGCAGTTACTCCGTTAGCTACCACGTCCGCCAAAACTGTTTTAGCTTCCGCAAATTTACCTTGGAATAACAATGCTTTTCCGTAGTAAGCAGCGGCTGCCCACTTGTTGGCTCTACCTTTATCTGGCTGCGTCTCGGGTAGGTTATCCATCGCAAATTTTAGGTCTGCTTCGATTGGTCCCCACAAGTCAATATTGTTAGGTACAGGATCAATACCAATCCCGTTGGGATCGTTTCCGTTCCACTTTTCATCTACGTAAGGAACATCATTAAAATTTTTCTTGAGGTCAAAATAGTAATGTCCTCGAAGAAATCTTGCTTCCGCTTCGATACGGGTTTTGACATCTGCATTAACTTCATCAGCCAACGCCGCTAGTGCCAAAGTAGCATTGCATCTGGCAATGCCTTCGTAGTTAGTACTGTATTTTTGCAGTATAGAAGAATTATTAGTTTGCGAAGAGTAGGACTGAATCTCGTTGGCTTGAGATTGATCCCCAGCGTTGGTTCCTTTATTGGCATCTCCTCCTAGTACACTTCCCCAAAACCAATTACTAGCATCGGAGAAAAAACCATTACGTCCGAGTAACATTGAGTACGATGCAATCAATGAACCTTCCAACCCCGCTTGCGAGGAAAGCTCCGTTGAACTCAAAGAGCCAGTTGGAGGTACTTCCAAAAAATCATCTTTACATGCCGTCACCGTAATCATTATGATTAATAAAGGCAACACGAAAAATTTCATTTTTTTCAT
>JBCCJE010000120.1:0-9960 GCA_039027925.1 Bacteroidota bacterium | reverse complement strand
GTGTTTTTCTAAGATGCTGAAGCAAAGCAATTCTTTCACGCTTCGTTCCATCTTCCCACGCTACGTGTTCCGCTTTTCCTATCAAAAAATGCCAATCCTCATTTTGCTCCATCAGCCAATGCCCGCGCTCTCCGATTGCGAATCGCAGTTTTTCCCAGAGGACTTGATCGCTTTTACATTTTTCAAAAAGTTCAGGAAGGAGTTCTGGTGGTAGTGATTTTTTATTTTGAATCAAATGCTGAATAAATTCATCCAATGCCTGATCATAAGTTCCATTCAAAATCATGGTGAGATGATCTGAGGATTTTTTACTACAAATCTTAGCACCATCGTCTAAGGCAGGTAGCGGAATTTCTCCTTCCCATTTTTTGGTTTGGAATCCCGCTTTTCGCATTTGTGCAAAAATGGTCGCTCCTTCTAACAATACTTTTGCGGAATTGGCATCAATGTCTATTCCGTACTTCTTTAATTCTATTAAAGTTTCTTCGGGAAGCTCCGAACGATCAGTTCCAATTAACGCAGTTTTGATAAGGGATGGCCAAGTCATTACTTAGGATAAATTTTGGTAAAGATAATTCCTCTCAGATTACAGAGATTTGTTTAAAATATTTATTTCTTGTTTTCTTCCTACCCTACTCACAATATTATAACTCACAGAAAATCTGTAAAGTCATTAGAATTTCGCTGATTATACCTATTATACTTAGTTAAATCTATATTCAAAAGTACACTTTCCACATATTTTATAAAAAGGCTATGATAAAATACTCACAAGAAATCTTTCTTTTCTTATCGTGAGATTACATTAAATCGTTATATTTACACAAATAAATTCGCTCCCAATAACCGCTTACTTTTCCGATACTTTTTTTCTTTTCTTATGACTCTAAATGCGTAGCCATTTAGTGGCTGTCGCTATTTTATCACACTTTATAATTAAAAAATATGATACGTTACTCCCTTACTTTCATTTTTACTTTCCTGATTTTTTCTAGTTGTTACAAAGATGGTCCGAATTATAATTCTTATACCATCACTCCATCTACAACTACTGAAGAAGAACTAGAAATAAAGGCCAATCAAACAGTTGATGCAATTATTATCTTGAAGGAATTATTATCTCAACTGCTGATTGGATGTATTTTAGAACCTGAACTATGGAATATCCAATCTAATTCAGTAGTAACCAGATCAGGCTGTGTGACATCGGCGCTTAGTGAACCTGTTGGTACATTTCCAAATACACTAACGCTTACTTACGATTCTACATCAGCTTGTACAGGAAGTGATGATAATGTCATCCAGCCCGATGTGGACGGCGTCTTAACAGCTGTGGTGAACGCACCGATTCTTGAAGATGTCAGTCCGTCGGGTAGAGAGTTTATCATTACGTTATCTTCTCCATTCCAGATTTTTAACCATCAAATATCTATAGGTGGAGACGGCACAATAGAACTAGAGTACAGTGCTGACGGCTATCTAGTTTATTTCCCCAACGATGTGACCATTACTGATGTTACTGGGGGACTTACGGATGGATACATTACAACTTATGAATCAAATGGTAGCTCTAGTATGGGAAAAATTACACTTTCAGATGGAACAATACCAGATGATCCTGATAACCCCGTTACTTACATTGACAATCTTTTTGATATAAATATAAATGAGACTACGGTTAATTGTCAGAGTTCGATCAATGATCCTGCAACTATTTTTTGTTTAGACGTTTCTTCTACTAGCAATTTATTAATGTTCCAACCCTTCGTTTGCGGATGTATAACGGATGGTGTGATCAGGCTTAGAGATATTACCTCCGGAGGAAATTGTAGTACCTCATCGGGAAATAATAATACCAACTCTAACTCAACTTTTATTTTTGATTTTGGGTATGATACTGACGATCCGAATACTAGCATGGATTTAGGTGAGTGTGATAATATCGTAAGAAAAGAAGAGGTAGGTTTAGGGACACTTACATTTTCTACCATGTCATCATGTACTCCTTAGCTCTTTCAAATTATTTATTATACTTGGCAGGAACAAAAAAGTCATTTAGATTACCACTAAATGACTTTTTCTTAAAACAAACTTATAGGGCGAATATCACGCATGCAGCGCCCGATTATCCGTGGCTGCCAATGCTGCCTCCTTGACTGCTTCCGTATAAGTAGGATGTGCATGACTCATTCTTGCAATGTCCTCAGCGGACGCCCTATACTCCATGGCTACAACGGCCTCTGCGATCAAGTCCGCAGCCCTTGCCCCTACAATGTGCACACCTAGAACCTCATCCGTTTCTTGATGTGAAATCACCTTTGCCATTCCTTCGGTATCGGTACTAGCTCGCGCACGTCCGAGTGCCTTGAATGGAAATTTTCCAATCTTGATAGGTACGCCTGCCTCTTTTAGCTCTTGTTCGGTTTTTCCTACACTCGCTACCTCTGGCCATGTGTAAACTACTCCGGGGATGAGATTGTAATTGATATGTGGCTTCTGGCCAGCAATGGTTTCCGCTACAAAAACACCTTCTTCCTCTGCCTTGTGGGCTAGCATCGCTCCCTTAATTACATCCCCAATGGCATAGATTCCCGGAACTTGAGTCTCCAAATGTTCGTTGACTTGGATTCGTCCACGATCATCTTTTTCAATGCCCACATTTTCTAATCCTAAATTATTCGTGTAGGCGCTACGCCCAATAGCCACCAAGCAGTAGTCGGCTTTAAGTTCGAACTTTTCCTCTGTATCTCTTTTCTGTACTTCGACGGTCACACTTCGGCTAGTAGCTTTTACATTAGTAACCATGTGCTTGAAGTGAAACTTCATCCCAACTTTCTTCAAAGCACGAGTCAGTTCTTTACCGCAATCTTTGTCCATCATGGCTAGTGCCCGATCTGCGTATTCGACTACTTCTACTTCCGTTCCCAAACGAGCGTAAACTGATCCTAGCTCCAAGCCAATCACCCCTGCCCCCACAATGATCATTCGCTTAGGAACTTTAGTAATGTTCAAAGCCTCCGTAGAAGTGATCACTCTTTTTTTATCATAATTAAACGAAGCGGGTACAATGGGTTTTGAGCCAGTAGCTATGATGGTTTTATCAGTTTCTATTTCTTCGGTAGTTCCATCGTCTTTGGCTACACTAATTTTATTGGCATTGATAAATGACCCGTGTCCGTGGTAAACATCTATCTTATTTTTTTTCATCAAAAAAGAAATGCCTTTTACGTTTTCCTCCACTACTTGATTTTTCCGATGAATCATCTGCGGCATATCTATTTCTAGACCTTTTATTTTAATACCGTGCAATTCGAATTTTCCGTGAGCATTATGATAGTGCTCCGAAGAATCCAGCAAGGATTTAGAAGGGATACAGCCTACATTCAAGCAAGTACCTCCGAGAGTACTATATCGCTCAATGATGGCAGTTTTCATTCCTAATTGTGAAGCCCTAATCGCTGCTACGTATCCTCCAGGACCAGAACCAATTACAGTAACATCGTATTTCATTTTCGTTATTTTGATTTAATAATGTAAGAACGGTGTTAGCCTGTTTTACTAACACCGCTTATATTTATGATTTTGAAAAATATTAATCTACTTTTTGTTATCGTTTCCCTGATCGCTCTGGGGTTTATTATTCCTATTATTTCTTCGATTTTGGTTTCGATTTTTGTTCGAAGCGGGATTTGGCTTTTGCTTACCTGGGCTATTTTTCTTCTGGTTACTTTGATTATTTCGCTGTCCACTTTTTTGATTATTGTTCGATTTTTTGTGGGCAGGTGGTCTTTTTCCTGTCTCTCCCTTTTGATTTGGATGTTGAGGCTTAGGGGTATTCGACCTTCTTTGGTTTCCTCCCTTTTGATTTTTATTAGAAGAAGCAGATCGAGGTTTTCCTTGTTGCCCTTTGCGGTTTTTATTTCTTTTCTTTCTCCTCCTCACTTCGGGTGGTAATTCTATCACACCCGTCAAGCCCTCGTCGTCACCAAACTCTACCGAAGGGGCTGGTTGTTGTTGTTGTTCTCCTACTACGCCGTATTTGCCAATTTCATCAACAAGTTCTTCCGGCTTTTCGCCATTTTTGTTCATAGCATGAATCGCCTTGACGCGCTCCAATGATAATGGGTAAAATTTGCCCTTTGGCCCGAACTCTGTATCGTAGGCAAAATACATGGTCTTTTTAAAAATATCCGTTTTCACTAAAGAGGCTTTTCCTGCTTCCGTGAACAGCTTGTCAACTCCTTTGGGAAATGCCTCCAAAGCATCCATGTAGGTATCCAACTCGTAATTCAAACAACATTTTAATCGCCCGCATTGCCCCGAAAGTTTGGTTTGATTGATCGCTAGATTTTGGTAGCGAGCAGCAGCAGTCGAAACGGACTGAAAATCAGTCAACCAAGTAGAACAACAAAGCTCTCTACCACAGGATCCGATACCACCGATCCGAGCGGACTCTTGCCTCGCCCCTATTTGACGCATCTCTATTTTTACTCGAAATTCTCTAGCTAGCTCCCGAATCAAAGCTCTAAAATCCACCCTCCCATCAGCTGTATAATAAAAAGTTGCTTTACGCTTATCACCTTGGTATTCCACATCTCCGATCTTCATTTCTAGCCCTAGGTTTCGAGCTATCACGCGCGCCTTGACCATGGTTTTCTGCTCGCGGGAGCGCGCCTCTCTGAGCCTTTCAATATCTCTTTCGTTTGCCCTTCTAACTATTTTGTGTTGTACAGATGCTTCGGTTACCTTTTTCTTTTTCATCTGTAAGCGAACCAAATCACCCGATAACGAAATTTCTCCCACATCCATCCCTGCCCCACTTTCTACTACCACCATATCCCCGGTGACGGCGTGGGAGTGGGGAGTGTACTGAAAAAAAGATTTTCTCGATCCATTTTTGAAGCTAACTTCTACAAAGCCAAACTCATTAGTATCTGGCAGATCCATTCTAGTCAACCAGTCATAAGTATTGAGTTTGTTACAACTACCGGAGCTACAACCACCGTTATTTCTGCATCCTTTCGGAGTTCCATCTTCGTTAGTTCCTACCAAGCATCCTGAACATCCCATATCATTATTGTTTTAATGATAAAATTTTGAGTATTGATTTAAGTACCCATCATCTATCATTCATTATCAAAGAAGGTGTTTTAAGAATTGTATTCATTTGGAGCGATGCGTCCAGAAATAAAATTCTCGGATTGGCATTGCGCTCCACGTAGTAAGCACAATCATTAAATAAATGAGTGATGGCTTCTACTTGATTCAATTCAATAATTTTTGTTAAGTTTTGAGCAGTTTTTAACTCTTCGGGCAAAAGCCTTACGTTACCTGCTCCTGTCAATTTTAGTAGCATGTATTCCCGCATAAAATGCAGTCCATATTTCAAAAAATGTTTTTGGTTTTCCCTACCTATTTTAGAGAATCGCTCTACCCAATCCATGAGATTTACGCCATTTCCCAGGTAACACAATCTCATCCACTCTAAAAATAATGTAGCATTATCACTTTTCGTATTTTCGAGTAGGTTCAAAGCCTCATTAAAATTTCCCTCCGCTAGGTTAGCTAACGCCACCGCTTGTTCTTTTGCTACTCCTCTTTTCTGCATTAGTGCTTCCTTGACCTCTTGATCCGAAAGCGGATTAATTTTTACAATTTGACATCTGCTCAAAATGGTATTAAGAATCAGTTCTTGATTTTCGGCTACCAAAATGAATAAGGTACGTGGGGGAGGTTCTTCGATTAATTTTAATAACCTATTGCCCTCCTTTCCCAAATATTCGGGTAGCCACATGATGAGAATTTTATGACTGCCTTCAAATATTTTAAGGCTCAATTTTTTGATAATTTCTACGCATTCATCTTTGGTGATGTTACCTTGTTTATTTTCTGCACCTATGTATTGCAACCATTCCGTGGCGTTGAGGTACGGATTTTTTGCCATAGCTTTTCTCCACTCGGGGAGTAGATTAGTGCTTACTGCTTTTGAGCCGACGGTCGGGTAAGCGTAATGAATATCGGGGTGTACCAACTTTTCAGCCTTAATGCAATTACTACATTTACCGCAGGAGTCGCTTCCTTGTCTGTTGGTACAAAGTACGTACTGCGCAAAACCAAGGGCAAGAGCTAACTTCCCGCTTCCCTCACCACCCAAGAAAAGAAGTGCGTGGGACATCCGATCAGATACGACCATACGCCGCAACGCCTGTTTCGTTCTCTCTTGTCCAATGACTTGGCTGAACTGCATACAATAAAGAAATTATTCACTAATGATGAAAAATATGTAGAATCACATAAGAAGAAAGTCCCACTAGATCGGCAGGATAATTTGCGAAGAAAATGGATTTTTGGCTACCAGAAACAATGGACGTTTCGTCTAGCTAGCTTACCAAATCTACCGTTTACCGATTTTTGAGATTATATTGGTAAATGGGATTCGTATGGTCATTTAAAAATAATACTAGGATCACGTGGAAATGTTTATCCCACGCATTTAAAAATTATTATTTTAAAAAATTCTACCGAACATTAGCTCGATAAAATGATCGCCTGCAAAAATCTACTCAAACGCCGCTATCCTATCTTTTACTTTTGCTCAATACTTGGAAATACCTTCATTTCTAAAATCCTACACGCCCTTATTTTTCATTGGCAAAAGGTAAATATTTCTCAACTTCTTCTATCATGTAATTTTACACACAAAAAGCCAATACTTGACTTTAGATCAAAATTACGGAAAAAAATTAAACATAAACCAAAACTCTAGTTCAATTGTTTCACGATCATATAATTTAAAATTAATACAAACTTTTGAATTGTCTTAATGCTTCAAGGGTTAAGCAATTCTAGCATCAATGTAATTATGAGAATATCAGTTTATAGAAAAGCCCATTTTAATGCAGCCCATCGCCTGTTTGTTCCAGAATGGTCTGACGAAAAAAATAAGTCTTACTTTGGGCTTTGTTCTAACCAATACTACCACGGACACAATTACGAATTGGAAGTAAAAGTTACGGGTGAGGTAGATCCCCAAACAGGTTATCTAATTGATTTAAAAGACCTCAAAGACGTCATAAAAAATCAAATAGAAAATCGGTTTGATCACAAAAACCTGAACCTCGAAACGGAGGAGTTCAAAGAGTTAAATCCTACCGCCGAAAATATTTGTTATACCATTTGGAAAATATTAACAACACACTTGGATAAGAAGTACAAAATCGGCGTAAGACTTTACGAGACTCCAAGAAATTTTGTGGAGTATCCCGCTTCCTAAAATTAGGTAGTCATCTGTTACTAACTCAAACCAAAAGAGCCACGCAATTTTAAAAACTGCGTGGCTCTTTTTTTATAAAAAAATTTAAAACAATAATTATCTCTTAGTCAATCGAGTAGTTTTTAATACATCTCCATCCTTATCCAACATTCTGACTAGATATAAGCCATTTGGAAAATTAGAAACATTAATTGCATTTCCGTTTTGGAATGCCACAGTTGACATTTGCTTACCGATGATGTTAAAAATTTGAATCTCTCTCACGAATGGATTGTCCGTAATAGTGAAGAAATCAACAGTAGGATTAGGAAAAATTTTGATAGAAGCCTTATTGAAATTCTCAGTTGAAGTAGTAATTGCCTCGCAATTAGCATCCACATTGAATCTAAAGGTGAAAGTACCCTTGGCCACCTCAGTATTCAGATCATCCGTAGTGGTCACTCTGATTTCGTAAGTACCACAGGCTGCTACCGAAGATGGTCTTACCGCAAGTTCGAATATGCTATTATCGTTGGGAGCAATTACCAACGGTACGTTGATGCCCGAAGGGTCATCAATATCTACATTGAATAATACATCCCACGCAAAACATCCTCCGCTTTCATCGTTGACACACAATTGAGGTCTCCACTCCGCGGGTGCATCTATACTTACGATTTCCCAACGCAGCGAAGATTCAGAAGCAGTATTGTTAAAAATATTTGTTTTTATCTTACCCGAAACGAAAGCATCGTTCGATAATTCCATAATCATGGTGTCTAACATATTATCATCAGGACTCACCTGATAATCTTGAGCTTGTACGCTCGTACCGAAAACAAATAATAAAAGAATAGGTAAAATCTGCTTCATATCAACTTAATTTTAATGTTTAAAAAATTCGATCAAAAATAACACTTTTAGTTGAGATTTAGTATATCATAAATGTAAAAAAAAGGGCATCTTATCAAATACTTGATAAGATGCCTTCTTTCGTAAGATTGCTAAGGTCGTTTACTTAGCTATAGTTACTCGCTTAGTAGCTAACTTTTCGCCCATCCTAACGTGAACGAAATAGATACCAGAGTGCAAATTAGAACCATCAATATCTAATGTTTGAGCACCAGACAATGTACCATAATCTACTCTCGAAACAGACTGCCCGACAGAATTGACTATTTCTACGGTTACTCTTTGGCTAGATTCCAAGTTCAACTGAATAAATGCTTTTTCGCTAAATGGATTTGGAGATATCTTTACCTCATTATGTGCGAAAACATCATTAGTGCTCACAAAAATTCCTTCCGCAATCGCATCACCAAGCGATACTTCCACCGCATTAACTGGGTTACTGCTAGCATCAAGTAGCACTCCTACAATGTAAAGTTCGTCGGTATTGATATTGTTAGGAATGGTATAAGTTGCGAAGGTATGCCCATATCTTTCTCCGGTAGCGGCACTAGCAGGTAAACTACCAGCCTCCCCATCAAATCCACCAATTAGTGCTCTTCCTACATGGTCATATACCATGTCAGCAGCAGGAACACTTCCTCCCAATAAGTCATAACCACCCATTGGTCCGTTACCTCCACCTGCGTAAGCATTAGCTTGATTGTATCCACTACTGGTACCCGTAACACCGTTTTCAATTAATATTGCAGCCAGTTTGTATTCACTACTGACATCTTGTAAATATTCCGCATCTACAGAAATCGTTACTTCTCGTGTAGCATCGTCATATTCTGCTCCCACATTCAACTTAGCTGGTGGTGCTTGTTGAACAGCCGTAACAAATGGTGACTCAAATTGGGAAGGATCGACATCACCACTTCTTTCAACGCTACCATTTGGCCAACCACCTCCAGTAATTGCAGTCAACTCTGAATCATATGCTGTAACTGCCATAGGATCATCATTGTGTACAGCAATACCTACAAATTTTTCGGGGTATCTTCTAGTCAATGTCTCCAAGAAAACTGTACCTCTTGGACACCATACGCACCATGTACCAGTTGCTTCCTCCACTAGTACACCACGATCTGCACTTGGTGTAACCACATTAATATTAAGATTACCTCCATTATCATTGGTAGTATCTTCATCAGGCCCCATACCATTCGCATTCCCAACAGATATACTTAAAGTAGTATTGGATGCAGGAATCACAAATGGATCTTGTACGTTCAATAACGCAGTTTGACCAAAGCCCAAGTTTAAGTCTGTGAAAGTAACCGTCGTTGAGTTAGTACCATCAGAATACGTCAAATCTATCGTATTCAAAACCTCGACTCCATTGTTAGTAACGTATCCTCCAGGGTAAACAAGACCGCCTTCAAAACCACCAGCAAAAAAAGCCTCTCTGTTCCATCCTCCAAAACTTATCTCTCTAATATTTGCTGGGTCATCAATCGAAATATCGTCAATACACCATCCATAGTTCCAGCCATTACCATCATCATATTCAAACTTCAACCAGATTTCCTGACCACCGTAATCGAGAGCAGTACCTACGTTTTGCCAATCTCCTCCCGCCTCGGTAATATCCCAAACCTCAGTCCAAGTAGAACCAGCATCCGTAGAAACATATACCTTAGCTGTCTCGTCATCTCCGTCATAATCCCCATTGAGGAAGTAGGATTCTATCGAGAGAATAAGTGGACCAGAAGCACTTGTCAAATCAATCATACCCGTAGTCATGCTTCCACTAC
>JBCCJE010000119.1:0-9965 GCA_039027925.1 Bacteroidota bacterium | reverse complement strand
TCAATACCGCTTACCGAAGACCTTCAAAATCTTTGCTATTCGTGTTGACGATACCTTTTCCCGTACCGTTAACACCTCCCGGATTGAGTTCTTTTCTTTTATTTGCCATATCCTATTTTTTTAAATATTTCTTAATCAATTGCGTGTTATTTCCCAAAAAGAAGCTCCTTCGTCGTCTCATCGTATCCCTCAATGACTTCCTTCACTTTTCCCCCTGAATCCACTAAGACAAAAGTAGGAAACATAAATATAGAAAAGTCCTCATTCATCTTACTTTCCTTAGCAAACCCTTTGAATGGAAATTCCTGTTTGGTTAAGTATTTTTTTAAAGTAGATTGTTTATCCACAGGACTGCTGTACATCAAGTCAATATCAGATTTAATTTTATATTCCCTTTTGATGAAGTCTCGCATGGCTACCTCACAACCACCGCAACCGATAAATGAAAACATGATGAGACTCTGACGCGCCGAGTTTCCGTAGAGTTCAATGGCTTGATTTTCAATGTCCACATAAGTTTGCTGGGCTAGTTGAGTCCCAACCTTGACTTGTTTTTCGAGGCGTGCTTGCTCGTAATCATTTTCCCATTGTGCCTGATAAGTAATCGTTTTGGCATTATCCAACTGAGTAAAATCAAACGAGGTATCCGCAAAAATATAGTTGGTAAAATGATGGTCAATAATCTGAACCGTATCCTCATTCACAATGGAAACGCCCTTGATTTGGTGCAGTTCATTTTTGGTAGGATCTATAAAATAATAATCGTCTCTTTGAATTTTTCGATTGTCGTCATCTCCGTATTCAATTACTCTAGTTTGATACACCTCCATTTTTTGACCTTTGATAAATGCTTGAGAAATAGACTGGAGGGAGTCCACTTCGAGTAGGTCGAGCGGATTGATGGCAAAAAACATGGTGCTCTCAAAATACGTGGAGTCAGCTTGAATTTCTTCTCGGTCATTGAAGATGATGGTTTCCTCGGCGTGGTCTATTTCAAAACAGTTCACCCCATCAAACACAAATTCATAATTTCCTTTTTTGGCATAAAAACCGTATCCCCAAATACTGCTATCTACTTCGGAATAAATAACTTGAATAGAATCAAAATCTAAAGAGGTTTCATTAAAGCGATTATCCCAAATGGATTGGTAATCGTAGTGAATGGAAGTAGCTTGTTCCAGTTTTGCTTTGGCTTTCGCTAGGGAGTTGCTTTGGGGTGTATCTATATTTTGGCATCCAAAAATAGTAGCGTAAACGATGATAAGTAAGATGTAGATGGAGTTGATATTTTTCATATTCAGTTTTTTTTATCATTAAAAACTACGAATAGAAAAACGCAAGGCAACCAAAAAACGTCAAGTCTGATTAAACCATAATGGGGATTCTTAACAATATTTAGGAATGGAAAAATAACGAATGTAGAATTTTGGGGATAAGCTCAAAGGGACAAATCAAAAGTGATGTCGTTCCCTTCTCTATAATTTTAGCTGATGCAAAACCCTGTTTTTATCCGTAACGCCTGACTCTAGGTAAAATAAATAGCCCTTGAAGACGACCATCTTATCCACGAATCGGGCGTCGAAAAATACGATGGGGGCTACCGTTCCATTTTCTAGGCTGATCTCGTAAATGGATTTCCCCTTGGAAGTACTGTAAACCGTGTAAGCCTTGTTATAAATTTTGTCAAATAAAATCCGCTTTTCCCATTTTAAATTTTGATGATAGGTGATGGGCACGTAGCGGATATTTTTTCCGTAAAGATCAAAAAACTCTAAGTAGCCCTTGGTATGATTAAAAAGGTATAATTGGTTGTCAAAAAGATGTAAGGGCGAAAAGATGGGTTTGTAAAATAACTGATTCCAAGATTGTCGTTCAATCCAAGTCAAGGCATTATAGGAGCCTGTATTTTCTAATTCTAAGACAAAATCGTCTTTACGTCTGGACAGATTTTCAAAATCCGCTACCATTATTTTTTTGATGATTTTTTGGGGTTCTTTAGAAATGATGGTATAGGTCAAAATTTGGTCTAACGCCTTAAAGCCTTTCCAGTACACCAAATCCTCGGAGGAAAGGACACAAGGCTCAATCAATTCCTCGTACTGGGATTTTGGATATTTTTTGATGAGTTGAATTTGATCAGCAATGATACTGATTTCGTAGGCGTATTTTTTAGCCAAAAGATGGATATTGCCCAAGCAACCTTGGTGCATACTTTTACCCTTCACTTTTTTTAGGGGCAGTTGATCTAGGACTTTTCCGTCCCAATCTTTTAGAATAAGTTTATTTCCAGAAAAAATACTCGGAAAGGTGAGTACCAAGATGCGATCGTCACTAATGATAAAATCCTTGACAGTATAACTTTCGTCCGTCAGCTTTTCAATCTTAGGTTGATCGGTGACGGCTACCTCTGGCAAACCAAAGGAGGAGGGCTGTAAACGAATGGTGACGGACTCGGTACTGACTTCATCTACCGTCAGCAAAAAATTTTCGTAACCAATGGAAGAAAAAATAATAACGGCGGGAAGGACGCTAATGCGAATCCCAAAAGTACCATCGTCGGAGGATGCCCCTCCGTTGACTTCCGTCTGATTGAATACATTTACTTTGTCAAGTGGTCGGTTGGTTTCGGCGTCCAATATTTTTCCTCTAAAAATAAAAGGCGTCTGTGCGGATAGAGCAATAGTTAAAAGGAGGAACAAAAAAGGTAGGATCAACAACGAATGCTTTTTCATGGTCTTTGATTTTATGAGAATTTCCCCGCTCTAAAAACAAATACAAGATACTTTGATAAAAGTTGTTTCCTTTTCCCAAAAAATCACCACCCATTCAAAAAGCAAATCCCGCCCCAATCGTAAAAAATTGATCTTCCTCCGAGATAAAATACTCCCCCCGAAATAACAACGCATTTACGGGACTAAACCAAATGCCTCCCCCGTAGCCACTGTGCCATTTATCGGAGTCTTCATCATCAATCCAAACCCTTCCGTAATCGTATCCTCCGTGTACGCCTACGGTAAATGGTAAAATTCGATTGGTAGAAGAAAAGAGCTTGATACGCACTTCTGAGTTATGAAAAAAAGTAGTGTTGCCGTAAAATCTTTCCGCACGGTAGCCTCTCAAAGTACTAGGACTTCCGTTGATCGTGCCGCCGATGATTCCCGAATCGTAAAAAAAGAATCTCCCAAAATTATGTTGCGACCCTACTCTAGTTGCTAGTGTGATGTATTGCCTTTTGTCTAAGCTGTAGTAAAGGGCTAGGCTCGCATTAATTTTTCCCACATTGACAGCATCGCCCTGTACGTCATTTTCCCAACTAAAACTCGTATTGAATTTCACCCCCGAGTGCGTGATGAGTGGATTATCCAGATTCTCATAATCAAATTGAAAATTAGCCCCTAGCTGTAATCGAGCAGCAAAGAAGTCAGGTATGCCTTCTCCGTATTGGGCAATAAACCGATTGTCGGTATCTTCGATTTTGACTCTTTTGATGATCGAGCCAAATAGGATTGCTCCATTTCCGCCCGCAAATCTTCGCCGTGCCGAAGGGTTGACATAGACCAAACTATTCTGTACTCGATTAAAAGACAAGGCGTCGTTGGTATTGGTCGTCTCATTGCCATCCCCAAAGAAGTTGTAGGCAAACCGATTTCCGTAAAACCGTGAATCTATTGTTACATCCCAGCGGCCCAACGCTTCGATGAACTCACTTTGGTACACCATATCCAAGGAGACCTTGCTAAAGGCCGCAGTAGCAGAAAAGTAATGCAACTGCGCATAGGGAAATTTTTTAAACTTGTAGCGTGTCCAAGTTGCGCTTGCTCCCAAGATTAATCCATCATCTTGGTTAGAACCGATGACGGGCAAGGGCATCAAAAAATCATATTCGTAGTGGACGTGCTCCCGATCATACATATTTTCGTCCCGATCATTGGAGGTTTTGTTGCGCGCTTCGGAGCCGAGGTTAAGTTCATTTTTAGTGGGGGTATCATACACCCAAGTTTTTTTACTCCACCCTCTTACCTTGGAAGAATCATTAAAAACATCGTTTCCCAAACACCCAATGACCCTGATAAAAATACTTCGATCCGCCTTTCCCGTGATGTTAAAAATATCGTCGTCGCCAAGTCCATAGACGTTGATTTCTTTAGTTTCGCCATAGACAAATAACCGCTGATACACCAGTTTTTGCTTATCTCCTTTTTTGTTGGAGTCCCAAACTTTGATGTCCACATTGCCATTGGGTAGGCGATGAATTTCAAATAATTCTTTTTTGTCCGTTCCGTAAATATCTACCTCCTGCGCTAGGTATTTGTAATATTTAGTAGCGATGCCCATGAGCTTGTCCCGACGTTTTTTTAAAGTTGCCTTGATGTCGTCACCCGCAATTTGCTGGGCTTTGGATGGCATATTTTTAAATGCTTTGTCAATGACTTCGTCCGTTAGTTGGGTTTGGATAAATTTCGTTTCGTGCGCCCAATCTTCCCAAGACATTTCTCCAATAAAAGAATTATCAAAGATGCGCCCGTTGTAAGTTGTCCATTTAATGTTGCCAACGTTGGCTTGGTAGGGTTTCAGGAGACGTAAGAAAGGAACAAAATTGTTGGCGACAATCGTCAGTAGCCCATCGTAGTTAGAAAATGGTTGATCCCGATCTCTAGGAATTGGGCGGTAGATTTTGGTATCCGCTTCTTCCTTCACTAACGACCAGCGCCATTGGTCATCGTGCCGATCAAAGTCTCCAATCAGAATGTCGAACAAGCGCGTTCGCAACGCCCATTCTTGATCTACTTTGTGGTTATTATTTTTAGTGATTTTACCAACCAACTTATCGGTATTCAAGATTTTTATGGGATTACCAAAACTTGGATTATCCTTCCATTCCGTCACGGGTCTTTCCTCTAGCATGTAAACTGCTCCTCCATAAACATCATTGTAAACACCCAACGCAGGCTGCTTGGGTACGTAAAAAAGTTTCGGATTGGAGTGATAAACTTTGACGGCATCAGCCATCTCAGGAATGACAAACGGCGAAAAGGGAAAGGTGGCCAAGTAGCTATCCTCTACGATTGCGCCTGCCAAGTCCATCTGATTGAAAGGATACGGGATAAAGCGCGAAGCATCTTTAGTCATGTCCCGCATGGTATATTGCCGACCTTGGTTATCGGCTAGTCGGACGGAGTTGGTTTGTCCTCCACCTCCCCGTTTGATGGGCGTAAGTCCGCCTTCGTAGGTGGATAAATCCAAAGTGGGAAAAGTAAACTTCTCGGCGTAAGTAGCGCGGTGGTGAGCACCGAGGAAAAAGTCACGGAAGCCACCGGGGTTCTTTACTTTTTTTCTCAAAATAAAAGTAGTAACAGAATCTTTCTGCTGCTCGTATTCGGGAAATTCCGTTTGAATTTCGTTTTCGTAAACCTTGAGTTTATCTCTGATTTTTTTTCTAAAAATGAGTTCTCCCTCTTCCCTTTGTTCGCTTACTTTCCAGTACTCCACCCAAGTCGTTCCATCGTCGTAAAAATTTAATTTGGTAAAACCTTGACCTCCGTAGGCAAATGCCGCGCCCTTACCTAGGGTAGCAGCATCCGTTTCGGATCCGGCACCACTCACAATGAATTGATGATTATCCGCTTCGATGTACTGAAGATTGTGTTCGTGGCCCGACGCAAAAATAAAGCTACCATTTTTCCCTGCCCCCGCTAGTAAAGATTTTTTCATAGCACGGTACTGAGGATGCGCTAAGTCTTGACGAGTGCCAATGACTGATCGTCCGATGGCCGCTACCGAACCTACGCCCGGCAAGGGGAGGTAGAGATTTTCGTTCAGTTCCGTTAGCGGAAACAAATGTTGCTTGGTGGTATATTTTCCACCGTGAGGCCCGTAGGAATATAATGGATGGTGCATGAGTACCACCACATTTTTATTTCGGTTTTTTCTTAAAGTTTCTTCAAACAAAAAATCAAATACCTTTCGGTTTTTAGCATCGCAGCCATCGTTGATGGCCGCATCTTTGTCCCAATCTCTCAAGTACCAGTTGGAGTCAATGATTAGAAAAGATAAATTTTCGTTGACTTCGATCAATTCTGGACCACCACAACCATTGTCGGGGAGGAAATAATTTTTCCAATCATCTTCATCCTCTATTCCTTGGTTCAAAAATTTTTCGATGTACTTCTCCTGCCGTTTGATCCCTTTCAACCCAAACCGCTTCCAATCCTGACTTCCGGGAATGAAGAGCGGATTTCCCTCGTAGTTGTTTAAAATACTTAGTTGTGCATCGAGCTTTCCCTCGGCGGCAACTCGATCTCCCTGATTAGCTGATTTGGGCGGCATTCCGTACGGGGAAATATTATCTCCCAAAAAAACGACGTGGCTATTTTTTCCCGCTTTCGCTAAATGTTTTTCTAGCGTAACGAGGGCTTTGGAAAGTTCTGTTGCATTTTCTGAGTTGCCCGCATCACCAATTAGAAATACGGAGTGCTCTAGCGTCAAGTCCGAAGCGGGAAACTTCTCTTCCCAATTTTTTTGACGCTGATCGTATTGTACCTTATAAGAAGCACAAGAAGAAAAAAGGAAAATCAAAAATAGAATATAAAAAGATGGCTGTAGATTTTTCATTTTGAATATTTGGTTTGGAGGCACCGCCCACATTCAAAATTGATTTAGGAATAGGAAATTATTATTTTCCAAGTCCTCAGTGCGGATGTGGATGAGTTCCTGCTAAAAAAAAAGCAAAGGCAAAAGTCACAACGGTCAAGGTCATTCCGATCATAAACACGGTATAGCAAATTCTTAGCATCCGATATTTATTTCCCAAAGACTGACCTAAGTAGTACAAATCCGTCATAAAGGTATTGTCCAAAAGTTCTTCGTCGCTCAGCACTTCTCTGACGCCCTTCCGATAATCAGTAATACTCATTTTATAAAAATTTCCAAAAAAGAAAAGGTTAGATCCTCCGTCTTTGATCTTTGACAAATCCGTAACGCCCTTCATCTTGATGGGGCGCGTGACGAGTGCGCCAAAGATAATACTAGCCATACTGGTCAGCAGTAAAATAAGTGCGGGAAGTCGCAGATGATGATTGGCAGGTATGTAAGCGGAGAACAGCGGTAAGGCAACGGTGATGATAATTGCGTTAATACTCAATATAATATTTGCCTTGTTGTCGGCTATATTCGTCAGGTCAATATGATTTCTCAAAGCAGCCTTAAACATTACTTGGGCACTCTTGCTGCCTTCCACCACACTATTGGTCGCTTTCTTTTTTTTCTTTTTCTTTTTTTGTACCTCACCTTCGAGGTGATGCTCCTCCGCAGTCATGATTATTTTTTTATGATTTTGTCAGATGATTTCCGCAAAAATAAGGAATGCCATCGTCATTTATGTTTTTCAGTTGATCTTTTCTGCCGTGTGGTTGCGGCGATACACACAGGGGCCGTTAGAGTATTTGTGGAGGAGATGGAGTCGGTGAAGAATGGTGGGTGATAACGCAGAAGTTTTGGTAAAATCTTGGATTTTATTGTTGCCTTCTTCAAAGGTCGTGCATGTTTGAGTTATACAAATTTGAATCTGGAGATATGCCAAATCCTAAAGATTTGCCGTATCTGACTACGGAGCTTTTCTTCATTCTAAAATGTGCCGTCCCTCTGGGACTTTTACGCCTTGTAAATGTATTGTTATGTTCTACCGAGGTGTCGTCCCTCTGGGACTTTTGAGACCACCGCGGTTTTGGAATTACCTAAATAGCACCAGAGGTGCGGCACCTTGGTAGAATGTAACAATACATTCACAAAGCATAAAAGTCCCAGAGGGACGGCACCGGCCTATCAGCCCGCCGGTAAATATAACAACTAGTTGACGTAGGCAAAGGTCAAATTGAATGATCTACAATCTTTTCATCCCTTCGGAATTAAACGGGCAGAGATGATAGCTACATTCGCTCAATTTAATAAATCGTAAATATATTGTTACAACATTTAGAAAAAAGTGTGGCTAGAATTAATTTAGGCAGCGTCAAAAATATTATTAAAACATGCACGACCCTACCGTAGTTGATTATCTTTTTCACTCCTAACCACGGGTTGCACCCGCTACTATTCGTATTTAATCACTCTGTGGTTCTAATTTCCAAAACCGACGCAAATTTAATATAGACTTTTGAACAACCTATCCTTCGGGTTTATCAAAATAGGGGTGCTAAATAGTTACCAAAAAATTATAAATTTAGCTTCACTAAGAAAATCTAAATAGCTTAACAAAATGTCCAAAAAAAATATTTACCCAATAATAAAAAATATCGCTTGGTTATGCTCTATTTTGCTTATCGTAACTAGCTGTGGCTTTCGCTACAAAAAAGTAGAACTGCCCGAACGAAGCCTAAAAGAAAAAGTTTACGTGACTCGAATGGACAATGGTGATTACCATTTTCAGTTTGCGACCACGGATACCCTGCAAATGTTTTACGGCACCTCCCCCTCCGAAATTAATTGGGATAAATCGTATCGAACCATATCTCAGGGTACTTTGACGATCAAAAATTTTAGCTTTTCCAATCGTTATTTTTTTGGATTTCAAGACCGACAGGGTAATCGCTTCGTAGCTTCCGAAAGATTAATTCCGATGGAAAAAGGTCAAAACTTTCGAGACTTAGGTGGTATCCCTACCAAAGATGGCAGGGTAGTACAATGGGGTAAACTCTACCGTTCGGGAAAGCTTAATCAACTGACAGACCGGGACTTAGCATATTTTAACACCTTGGCGATCAATACCGTAGTGGATTTTCGAGATGATATTGAAGTGGTAGAAGATAAGTCCCGATTGCCAAAAGATCGGGCAGTCAATCAGGTACGAACCCCCATTGGCGATAGAAGTGGAAATATGCAAGCACAGTTAAAAAAGCAAATTCGAAAAGCAGATCAAAAGACCTTTGATAGCGAGGGATTCGTCGTGGATGTCATGCGGCAGTTTATTGACACCTTTGCTTTTCAGTATCAACCTTTTTTGGATTTGATAGTGGAGGAAGAAAAAAATGCGCCGCTACTTTATCATTGTTCTGCGGGCAAAGATAGAACTGGTCTCGGGACTGCTTTAGTGCTCGCTATGCTCGGAGTGGAAAAGGAAGTGATTCTTGGTGACTTTATGATGTCTAATTATTATCGCAATAAAAAGATCAACAGTACCCTCCGCAAAACGGCTTGGATAGCACGGCAAAGGGTCACTCAACCCCTAGTGGAGGTCAAAGATTCTTACCTCAAAGCAGCCTTCGATGCGATAGAAGCCAAGTACGGTAGTATGGAAAATTTCTTTAAAGAAGAGTACGGATACGATAAGGCAAAGCTAGAAAGGGTGAGGGAGCAGTATCTTACTAATTATGAATGATGAATTTAGAATGATGCCTGCCCCGAAACCTCGGGGAATTATACCTGCCCCTAAAATTCGGGGCATTGTAAACGAACTTTTACGATAAAATTTCGGAAAATTAAAACTTCGTGCCTTTGCGCCTTAGTGGCTATTCTATTTTTTTGCTATGAACCACAAAGTCTCGGAGTCACAAAAAAATTTTCTCTAAAGTTTCGGGATAAACATTTTCAACTATTCTAATCCTTGTAGAAAGGCAGTATCGTTCATCAACAAAAGGTACGTAGTACCGACCCCGTTTGTCTTAATTGAAATCATCCTTGGAGCGACCTCACCATAAAAGTATTCCGCTTCCAAAATCATTTTTTTTCTCGTAGCCTTCTGGAATCATCTCCAACTGATGAGGCTGGATTTAGATAAAATCTAGGTCACTTGTATTTCTTAAATCTTCATCCTCCAATCTTTTCACCTGAAGGTTATTCATTTTTAAACGATTTTGGTAAAACTCGGAAGCAGGCCCATAAATCCAATATACTCCTAATTGTATTTTTTTGTCCTTCGGAAAATTGTCTTTGAGAAAGAGGATCATATTTTTGGTTTGCGCATCGTAGCT
>JBCCJE010000118.1:0-9969 GCA_039027925.1 Bacteroidota bacterium | reverse complement strand
TCCTATTTTCATTCTTGAAGTTTCATTGAACTTTTCGAAAACACTTTTTGTACTTTTTCCTGCGGGTTGAAAATAACATCCTGCAATTATTTAAAAATTCAAAATTAATGCTAGTGGCAAAATTGAAAATTAGAGGAAAAGATTTAAGGAAAATTGGTTTCCCACAAAATAAGGTAATCGGGATGGCTATAGATATAGTGCATCGCCATTTTAAACATTGCAAAAAGGAGGAGGTGTTGGCAGTCTTTACCAAATTATTGAAAGCTCCAGCAGCATTTGTAGAAGATGAAGTGCTCGGCAAAATTGCTAAAGTACTCGTACCTCCAGAAGAAAAAAAGAAGCAAAGTCAAATCGAAATTGCTCTAAAAGCCAAAGATTATAATGTTTTTGGTAGGGAGCAGATTCAGCCATCGGCTATTCAGCAAATGGATAATGCGATGCGATTGCCCGTAGCAGCATTCGGCGCATTAATGCCCGATGCCCATCACGGATACGGATTACCCATCGGAGGAGTATTGGCTACCCAAAATGCCATCATTCCCTACGCCGTGGGCGTTGATATTGGATGCAGAATGGCCTTGTCTATTTATGATTTACCAACGTCTTATCTAAAACAAAATCACTACGAGCTTAAAACCACCCTTGCCCAGTGGACTTGTTTTGGAACGGGAAAAGAGCTGCCGTTCGCTCAAGATCACGAGGTACTGGATCGAGCAGAATTTAGGGAAATTCCATTTATCAAAAACCTCCACGGAAAAGCCCGCAAACAATTAGGTTCTTCGGGTTCTGGCAATCACTTCGTGGAATTTGGAATTGCGGATTTGAAGTTCGATAATAAAATTGGTGTTCCGGAAGGGCAATATTTAGCCATCCTTTCTCACTCTGGCTCTAGAGGACTAGGAGCTACCATCGCTAACCATTATACCAAACTTGCGCGGGAGCGTTGCCCACTTCCCAAAGAAGTGAAGCATCTGGCTTGGTTGGAGATGGATACGGCGGAAGGACAAGAGTATTGGATAGCGATGAATTTAGCGGGAGATTATGCTGCTGCGTGTCACGATCGAATTCACATTAATTTAGCAAAAGCGTTGGGAATTAAGCCGATTGCTAAAATAGAAAATCATCACAATTTTGCTTGGAAAGAGTACCATCACGGACAAGAACTATTCGTCCACCGCAAAGGCGCCACACCTGCTGGAAAAGGAGTACTAGGAATTATTCCAGGTTCGATGACTGCCCCCGGCTACATTGTGAGTGGAAAAGGAGAAGCGGCTGCGCTTCATTCCGCTGCTCACGGAGCAGGTCGTCAATTGTCTCGTACCAAAGCTAAAAATAGCATCACACCATCTGCTTTGAAAAAAATATTAAAATCAGAAGGTATTGAATTAATCGGAGGGAGCTTGGATGAAGCACCCATCGCTTACAAGGACATCCATCGGGTGATGAGTTTTCAAAAACATCTAGTAAACGTGGAGGGGAAATTTTATCCAAAAATAGTAAGGATGGATAGGGCGTGAAGTAGGTTAATTGAAAATTGAGAATGGAAAATTGAAAATGAATGACTGACGACTGCCCCGAAACCTCGGGGAATGAAGAATTTCTATTCCTCGCTCTCTCCTCCCCACCCTATCCAAGATATTTTTAAGCAGCCAAATAAACTTCTCTACCTTCGACTTGTTCTAAAAAATAAAAGTAAAATCAAAAAAATACCCAGCATATGTTGATGTTAATTTCTCCCGCAAAGACTTTAAACTTTGATTCAACGGACTTAAAGAAAAAATCAAAACCTCGCTTTCTTAACGAAAGTCAGACCCTTATAAATGTCTTGAAAAAGAAATCGCCGGCTGATATTAAAAGTCTGATGAAGGTGAGTGATAAGATCGCAGAATTGAATGTGGAGCGATACCATAATTTCAAAACACCTTTTAACTTAAAAAATGCGAAGCAAGCGGTACTTGCCTTTCGGGGCGACGTATATACTGGATTAGATGCAGATAATTTTGATGCTGATGACATGGTATTTGCCCAAAAACATCTTAGAATTTTATCAGGTTTGTATGGCTTACTCAAGCCATTGGATTTGATGCAGCCTTATCGCTTGGAGATGGGAACAAAATTATCTAATGGTTTTGGAAAAAATCTTTACGAATTTTGGGGCGATAAGTTGACTAAGACCATCAATAAAGATGCGAAGGCTTCCAAGGCTACTGCTATTATCAACTTGGCCTCCAACGAATACTTCAAATCAGTTCAAAAGAAAGCATTAAAAACTGATTTGTACGACATCGCATTTAAAGAAGAACGCAACGGCGTATTCAAGATCATTTCTTTTTCGGCAAAAAAAGCAAGAGGCATGATGGCACAGTTTATCATCAAAAATAAGCTGACGGAACCTGAACACCTCAAAGGATTTGATATGGATAATTATGTGTTCAACGAAGATTTGAGTAGTGAACGGGAATTTGTTTTCACGAGATAGTATTTTTCCCCTACCTTCTCTTTAAATCATACTAAACAACGAAAGCCGCAAATTCTATCAAGGTAGAATTTGCGGCTTTCGTTATTTTTAGAAATTGGTATAATTATTTGTCCTTTTGTGATGCGAATCAAAATTTATTGAAATCACGCTACGTTTGCATGGAGTAAACAAGAGGAGCAATATTTTCTTAATCGCTTACTCCTTGTTATTTTGTGATTAATTTTCTGTACCAAACTACTCAATATGAGAAAAATACATTTCCTCACAACTTTTCTTATCCTATCCCTTTCCTTAAATGCCCAAGATTTATACGACATCAACAAAGTCAGAGAAGTTAAATTAACTTTCAAGCAAGATAACTGGGCTGACATTTTAGCCCGATTCAAAGATGCTGGCAAAGACCAACGACTGACCGCCACAGTCACGGTAGATGGCGTGCTGTACGAAGAGGTCGGGGTACGCCACAAAGGCAACAGCTCCTACTACAATGTAAAAAAAACGGGTTCATCCAAGTTGCCATTCAATATCAAAGCAGATTACAAACGTAAGGATCAAAAATTCAAGGGTGGTTTTGAATCACTCAAATTATCGAATGTTTTTCGGGATCCTAGTTTTTTGCGAGAAGTACTGGCCTACGAGATAGCTGGCAAATACATGCCTTCGCCGCGGGCCAACTTCGTGCGGCTTTATGCCAACGATGTGTACCTCGGACTCTACAACAGCACGGAATCAGTTGATGAAAAATTCTTAATGGAAAATTTCGGCTCCAACAATGGAACACTTTTTAAATGTGATCCCGACTGGCACGGCAATACACCACAAGGCTGTAAAAAAGGGCAAAATGGTTCTTTGAATTATCTGGGAAAAGACTCAGTCTGCTACTACGATTTTTACGAACTAAAATCTAAGCACGGTTGGGGAGACCTCATGGAATTAGCAAAAAACCTAGAGGAAAATACTGCGGATATTGAAAAATATCTGAATGTAGATAGAGCACTGTGGATGCTGGCTTTCAATAATGTCTTAGTCAATTTGGATAGTTACACTGGTCGGCTTTGTCACAATTATTATATTTACAAAGATCGCTCTGGTCAATTCAATACCATCCCTTGGGATATGAATATGAATTTTGGGGGATTTCGATTTTTAGATGACAAGGGTATTTTAAATACGGAGAAATTACAGCGGATGAGTGTTTTGACAAATTTTAAAGCTACTAATCGTCCACTCATCAATAAGTTGCTGAGCAATAGTATGTATCGAAAAATCTACATCGCTCACGTTCGGACTATTTTAAAAGAAAACTTCTCTAACGGATGGTACGAAAAACGCGCAAAAGAAATTCAAGCGATTATTGATGCCGAAGTACAAAAAGATGCTAACAAACTATACACGTACGAAGATTTTAAGAAAAATTTTGAAGGGACAACTAAGGCTGGTAAAACGCCGATCATCGGTATCACAGAACTCATGAAACCAAGAATCGAATACCTCGAAGCGCATCCACTTTTGAACAAAGTACCGCCCGCTATCTCCAACGTCGAGCATATTAATTTTTCGGATGACGCAACGATTAGTGCAAAAATTGATGGCGTACGTAAGGCTTTTATTTTTTACAGAAAAAAAGGAGCTAGTAAGTTCACAAGATTGGCTATGAATGATAAAGGGGAGAATGGAGATTCTAATCCCGAGGATGGAACTTACTCCGCCATCATTCCCAAAAATGGAGAGATGGAATATTACATCATGGCGCTGAATGAAGATGCGGCAATGTTTTCGCCCGAGCGGGCTGCTTTCGAAACGCACGTGGTGAAGTAGCAAGTGGAGTAGGCAGTTGCGGTAAATGTATTTTTCTATTCCTTACCGCAACTGCCTACAAAAAAATCATCTGATCAAATTGATATTTCCTTTTTTCGAATAGACTTCTCCCTTGAAACAATTGATCGTCAAATAAAACCCATAGACATCGGGTTCTAGCAATTCTCCATTGTACATGCCATCCCAACCTTGATTTTGATCTCTAGTTTCAAATACTTTCTCGCCCCACCGATCATAAATGACTAAATACATTTCATCTACGGTATTTCCCTCCACGTAAAGAATATCATTTTCACTATCTCCATTGGGGGTGAAGGCGTTGGGCATAAAGAGGAAAGGCTCATCACAAATTTGGTTGATGACTACGACGAGTACAGAAATAGTATCTACGCAGCCGTTCACATCAGTAACAGTAGAGGTATATTCCGTAGTAGTATCGGGTGAAGCTACGGGGTCTCCCCTAGTGGGATCATCTAGCGTTTCGGGTGGTAGCCAGTCAAATGTGAATAGATTATTTCCCGTTACGTTGAGTTGCGAGGTTTCGCCCATTTCGATCGTATCGGGCGTAGCGGTTGCCGACAGCATCAGATCTACCCCATTATTCATCACCATGATAGAATCTTCGTAAATACAAACACTATCATACTCTACCGTAAAGTAGTAAGTATCAGCAACACTCAAATCAACCGTAGGTGAGTTGGTATCTCCTCCCGAAATGATACCCGCCGAAGGTTCCCAACTCCAACCTGTGATATTCGCATTGTTTACATTTTCAACTAACAAGGTCGTCTCCTGCAAAATCTCACAAGTAGTCAGCGCATTGATAAAATCCAAAGTAATCCCCTGACTCAAATCCACGAGTTGGGTCATGGAGTCTTTGCATCCTCTTTCGTTGGTGATGACGAGTTCTACGCCGAGCTGACCGTTGGTATTATTCGTTGCGTCGTAAGTTGGCGGATTTTGTCCTACGGCGAAGGGCGTTCCATCCACCGACCATTCCCAATTGACCAATCCCCAAATAGTATCTTGGGATATGTCCGTCAAATCCACAATAATGGGATCTTCACAGCCCGTCACTTCAAATTCAAAATCGGGAAATAACGAATCCTCATAAATCGAAAAAGTAACGAGGGAAGTATCTTCACACACAAAAGTATCTATGACCGCTTGGATCGCTAACACCGCCGTGTAAGTCCCCGTATCCGAATAAATAAAAGTAGGTTCTAATTCGGGCGAAGTCGCTCCCGGATTTCCAGGATCATTGAACGACCATTCGTAAGTCTGAGCATTGAGACTTTGATTATCGAAGGTAACTTCCAAGCCTTCACAGCTTACCTCGGGTACGAAGAAAGATGAAATAAAATCACCACACACTCCGACGTTGTATTGGAAATCTCTACGGGTAGTAGAGATCAACTCTCCGTTGCGGTACTCTTCCGCACAGATGCCTACCACAAATTGCCCAATCGTATTGGGCGTAGCTGTCAGCAAACCCGTCTCTGAATCAATGGCTAAGGGAATACCTCCCATGATGTTGTTCAAATTGTAAGGAGGATCTACCCAAACTACCTCGGCGTAGGGCGGTGCTGCGGGAGGCTGCGGAATAGGAAAAGCCGGCGAAGCCCCCTGATAAGGAACACAAAGTCGGTAAACTATAGAATCCCCATCAATATCAGTAGCCGAATGATCAAAGATAATCGGCTCGTTGACACAAACATAAATGGGCGGCCATTCATTGAAGACAGCATTGCTGTTGCATTCCGTCAATGCTGTTTCTGAAATAACGGCGGTGTACGTTCCACCCACGTCTAGTGGTGTTTCAATATTGAGGATACTTTCATTGCGACAACAACGCTCGTAAGCTAGGGTATAGCCACCTACCCGAAAAGGAAGGCTCACCGTATCGGTATAGGTAGAAGTATTCACACACACATTGGGGGGAACGACCAAACAGAGGTCATTCAAAAAAGGATTAAGCGTATCATCGTTCATCTTGGGGATGAGCAACTGCCCAAACTGTCCTACCATCGTGTCGAGGAAGTACGAATCCGTTATCACATCGTAGGCAAAAATTCCGATAGATGCTGGATTATCAAAATCGGGAATCCCCGTATCACAATCTCTAAAAACGGTCAATTTAATCTCGTACTGATCGTTGCCAAGGCATCGGTAATTCATTTCTCCTCCCACGATGTGTGTGGCAAAACTACTTTGTCCAAAAAACAAAAGAAGAAAAAAAGAAAGATAATATCGTATCTGCTGTTGTCGAAGTTTGATGTTCATAGTTTTAAAATTAAGAAAAAATCTGGTTACAATAGACTTGATTATAAATTTTGAACCCACCTGTATCGGAAAGGTGATAAATATTTCGAGAATTTTGTGAGTATCAGATTTAGAAAGACTCTTTAGCTCATCGAGTTGTCCTCACTATCAAGAAATTTCGAAGGCCACCGTTTTTACTCTTTTGGTCAGATCACCAGTTGGTAAAGTTTCCTCTAGGATCATTCGTTGCGCTTGCTCCAATTCAAAAACCTCTTTCATATTTCGGATACTTCCTACTGGAACACCTTCCTTTTTTAGGGCTTCCAACAAAATTTCACGCTCAAAATGCTGGATCGCCCGAGCCAATTCCTCATTGAGTGCTTTTCGATTTTTTACCCGTAAAGTATTGGTAATGAACCGATTATCATTTTTTAAAAACTCCCGCTGGAGTACCTCACAAAGTTTTTCAAATTGCTTTTGAGTACCTACGGCCAAAATAATCGGTAATTGATCCTTGGTATAAAAAGCATCTCCGTAGGGAGCAATATTCGGATGTTGGCTGCCCATGCGCTCGGGTATTTTATTGCCCATCAACCAATTAGTCGCCTGATTGGCCAGGGAACTAATGGCAGATTCCAGCAATGAAGTGGTCACCAAGCTACCTTTCCCCGTTTCGTTTCTTTTCAACAATGCTAGTAAGATACCCTCTTTAAGCTGATGCGCTGCCAGCAGATCAATTAAAGCTACGGGCATTCTCACCGGATCACGATCAGGCTCTCCGCACATATACAAAAAACCAGCTTCCGCCTGCATCACAATGTCGAATGCGGGGGTGTAGTCATTCTTCCCGAAAGAAGTCAACGCTGCGTAAATCAATTGGTCGTTGATCGCACATAGCGATTCGTAATCCATCCCCATTTTTTTGGCGGAGGCAGGCTTAAAATTACTCACCAAAACATCGGCTGTTCGAATCAAATCTAGCACTTCTGCTCGATCTGCTTTTTCCGTCAAATCCTTTAATAAGATACGCTTTTGCCAATTGACGCTGCAAAAGTAGGCGGAATGAAATGCGTTTTTGTCTTCATTTGGCAATTTCCATTGGCGAGTGACATCGCCCCCCGTACTCTTATTTTCAATTTTGATAACCTCCGCACCTAATTCTGCGAAGAACATCCCTACCGCCGGCCCCGCCAATACACTAGCCAATTCAACGACTCTGAGTCCTTTGAAAAATTCATTTTGCATGTTTCGAGATTGATCTTTTAAAGATGATTGTACATTTTATTCAACTCAGTTTTTTCCAGTTTATCAATCCTTGCCCATCCGCCTTAATCAAATTTTCGATGTAGGTTTGCAGTTTTTCTCCACGCTGAGCCGCCATCACTTTAGCGGATTGGTGGACTTTCTCCCCTACTCGCAGGACTTTTAAAATTTCGCTAGTGTTATCTTTTTCTTTAGCCATGAGTCTATGTTTTTATAAAATCCTAAGTAACAGAACAAAAGTAATAAAAATAATATTTATAACAAATGTTACTTTTTTAACATTTCACCGTATTAATAATAGACTTTATAATAAAGAGCTTTGCAAAGCTGAATTTTCAATCCTAATAAATACAGGATTCTCGAAGCCACCGAGGTCTCGGGACAAGCATTCAAAATTCAAAACTCTTCATTCAAAATTAGGTCTAATGTATTCCGGCTGAGTTGACTTACCATTCTCGACCCGCTAATCACGATTTGATTTTTAAGGAAACCTTTCTCAAGGCAATTCCTGACATGATGTAGAAGGAGCAAGGTAGTCGGTCAAATTTTTATTTTTTTAAAAAAATGGGATAAAATTTCACTCCTCGTGATTGAATTGTTATAAATTCTTTTATGAAGAAAGAAAGATTCTATTTTTAAATCTTTTAACTTTTTTATGAAAAAACAAGTAAAACTCACAGCCAGAGAAACTTCGGCAACCAACCGAGATTTCTACAACTTGTTTCGACCTATCGCGCCTAGTTTAGATATTATTGGAAAAGTGGCGCAAGTCATTAGTGCTATCACAGAAGCGATTACGATTTGGCACATCACCCAATCTGAAATGGCAGGCTACTCCAAATTGGTAGCAGTTGTCGTTTCATTGTTAGCGACACTCTTGGTAGTAGCGATTTTGGAATTAGGAGGTCGAAAATTTTTGCAGGTCGTTACCCGTGCCTTAGTGTGGAAGCGCTTGAAAAATACTTGGTACATTACACTTTTCGCAATCGTTACTTTAATCACGATTGGCATGGGAGTACTCTCCTTTAGATTATCTACCAATGGAATCCAACACGCTTTCATATCTAGAGTACCCGTAACGATAGATGTGGACGATGCTGCCTACAAGGCAGATTACAGAACTGACGCAGCGATGATTACTGCGGAATTTGATAAAGAATGGAAATTAATCAAGGAAAATTTCCAAGATGTAGTAGCGAGTACTTCCGAAAATTATGATGCGCAAATAGCGGCATTGACTTTAAAAGAAGAGACCTTTGAGCGCAAATACAACCAAGGTGCAAAATGGGCGAAAGGTCATGCTGATAAATATCGGAAGCAAGCTGCTAATTTGCTATTGAAAAAAACCAATGCGATTACTGCGCATAAGACGGAGCAAACTAAACAGCTTGACGATTGGCGAAAGCGTAAAAAAAATGCACTTGCAAAAGAAAAGCAAGAAATGAAATCAGCTATCGCAGCAGCAGTCAGTAAGCAGACGAAAGTGAATGAATCAAGAATGAGTAAAGCTACTTTTTGGGGAACCCTATTTTCTTGGTTAGTTGGCTTTAGCGTCATCTTAGCATTTATTTGTATTGTTACCGTGGAAGTGTACCGAAGAGGAAGTGGTATTCAAGTAGAGTATGATGAGGAGGATCAAGATCCGAGTATCTTGGAAATGTTTTGGACAGGGATCACGATGCGTTGGGATAATTTCTTTAGATCACGCGCTGAACGATTTGCGAATATTTCTTCTCCAAATGCTGCTCAACGTTCCATTGGATTTAATTATCCTAGACCTACGATGAATAATCATTTTGAAGATGATTTGCCACAAGGGTGAATATGATCTTTATGCGAGACACCTAGCCTTTTACGTAGGTAATACCATAGAGGTTGGAGTAGAAATACTTCCAATGAAAGTTATGCAAAGCGAAATGTCTTCAGGACCTGGATACTATGAGAGCGCGCTTTATGATTTGGCTAGACAAGGAAGAGGAGTTCCTGCCGTACCTTTGGTTCTGATTGGAATTGAACCTTAGCCTAAGTTCCGTATGTAGTCCCCAACTTTTTTGTTCCGCTGCTTCGCTCCAAAAAAAATCTTGCGCGCCGGTGAGGCTTTTCAACGAAATATAGTAGCAAAAGATAGCATTTATATATGAAATGAG
>JBCCJE010000117.1:0-9992 GCA_039027925.1 Bacteroidota bacterium | reverse complement strand
CCGCCAATGTAAAAAACACGCCAACAAAACCAGCACAATTCCAAATCCCATCAATCCATTTTCGGTCAGTAGTGCTAGCCGTTGTTTGAGATAAAGCGTCTCATCCCTTACGATGGTTGCTTTGACTACGTCGTTTTTTTCGTTAAAATCATCTAGGTACGCCATCACGTCCGCCGCTATGTCGAGGGCACTCTCCTCCAAAGTATTGGAGACTTCGAGGATGACTGCTTGCTCACCGTTCATGTAACTACGGGTAGGATCATCTTTCCATTGATCCCGAATGTCGGCGATCTGATGTAAGCGCACGACCCCCGTGTTGGGAGCATTGATAACGACGATGTCCCGTAAGTCGTTGGCGTAGTAATTTTTATTATTGGCTCGAATCAGTAGATCTTCCTTATCGCCTTCTATCGTTCCTCCCGTTATTTCCAGATTGGCTGCCCTTACCGCTTGGGCAGCTTGCGCAAAAGTGATTTGGTAATTGATCAAATCCTGCTCCCGAAACGCAATTTCGATTTCCTCTTCGGGATACCCCCGCAGGCTGATTTTGGAAATGCCTTCCATCGCTAGTAGTTCGTCCTCTACGTCGCGTCCGAATCGCTTTAGGGTTTTTAAATCCACATCACCGCTTAGGGCAAAGCTGATGACCAAATTGATATTTTCTCTTTTGTAAATAGTGGGAGGCTCCATTGCGGCGGGAAAAGAATTAATTCGATCTACGGAGTTTTTGACATCCGTCAGTATCAAATCAATGTCGTATCCCCTCGCTACTTCGACTGATACGCTTCCCAGATTTTCGGAGGAAGTAGAAGTCACTCTTTCTACCCCCGTCAGTCCTCTTACGTTTTCTTCAATTTTGGTGACGACTCCCTCTTCGATTTCTTCGGGGGAGGCACCGAGATAAACCGACTGGATGGAAATATATTTGCTTTCCGACTCGGGGAAAAAAGTCGAAGACATATTGAGCAGCCCGTAAATACCAAATACAAAAATAGCGGTCATCAAAAGATTGGACGCAATCGGGTATTTTATAAAGTAGGCAATTAGTCCTTTCATGAGTGTAGTGAATGATAAAATGAGTGAACGATAGAATTATAAAATGAGTGAATGATAGAATGAGTGAATGATAGAATGAGTAAATGATAGAATTAGGAATGATTGAATGAACGAGGTCTCGAAAGAGAAATCTAACTTGTCAATTAGTTAGTGGCGATGGCGTCTTTGGATAGGCTTACTTTCTGTCCATTATAAGCTCCCGGGAAAAGGTCTTTTAACAATACACTTCCATTTTCCAAGCCCTTAACCACCGCTACGTCATTATCTAAGCTGACGATCTCTACGCTTACGAGTTTCAGGGTAGTGTCGGGAGTGATCGTAAAAATCTCATTTTGGTTCACAATCAAATTACTCGACACTTTAAAAGCATTGGGGATAGCACGAGATGCCACTCGCCCTTGGAGGTACATACCTTCCCTTAGGTTTTTTCCATTGACGTGGATATAGACAAGAACAGTTTGGGTTTTAGGATCAATCTGATCGCTGATTCTTCTGACTTTCCCACTCCATTCCTGATTAAGATCATTTGAAAAAAGTGTGACCTGATTGCCTTTTCTGATAAATTCTAAATCCGCTAGGCGTACGGTGGCTTCCAGTTCGTACTGGCTGGTATTCATGAGTTCGCCCATTTTTTGCCCTGCGCGCACCAGAGAGCCGGGGGTGATGTTAGCCGCAGTAATAACCCCCGAAAAAGGAGCGTAAACGGTGTATTTTGATAACCGTTCCTCTTGGCTTTTGATGTTAAAAAACTGACTTTCAATATTTTTAGCCGCTACGAAGAATCGTTCTTTTTCGTTGAGCGGTGAGGGAAAATCAGGCAACGGTTTTTTCACATCAAAATCGTCTAAGTATTTTTTCCAATGATCAAAACTCTCTGGATAGTCTATTTTTAGATCAGGCATCATCATCGTGATAGCATTCAGCAAGGCTGCTTTTTGGGAAAGCAGATTGAGTTGGGTCTCCGAATTTTCAATTTGTAACAATACGCTTCCTTTTGGGAAATAACTTCCTTTTTTGAAGGGTTGATCGGTTTTGATGAGTTTTCCCTGCACCTCCGCAAAGATGTCTATTTTGTCAAATGCCACCAGTCTGCCCTGCAAATCCAAATTGGCAGTCAGGTCAGTATTGGTCACGGGGATAGTGGCAACCTCCTTGAGCACTACCTTTTTGATGGGTTTCTTTTTGGGGGGTTCTTTTTGGTTGGCAAAAAATCTGAACATAAACGCTCCTCCAAAAAGTACTAACAATGCCGTAACGATGGAAAGTTGTCTGGTAAATTTACTCATGCGCTTTTTTGTTAATATAAAAATACGGGTTGTGAGTTGCGGAAAAGAAAAAAATTCAATCCCGCAACTCGAAAAATAATTAGTTGAATATACAATTAAATATTATCAATATTTTTAAAAACCTGCTGCAAGACAGTTTTACAAACCGTTAAATCTTCGGTAGGAATGTGCTGCGCTGCTATTCGATTGACTTCTTTCATCAACGGGACGATCTCTTCTTTTAGCGATTTTCCTTGGTGGGTGAGAAAAAGTCGTTTGTTCCTTTTATCCGTATCGTCCTGAATCCTAACGATCAAATTCTTTTTTTCCAGCACCGTCAGTCCCCTTGTGATGGTACTTTTATCCTTTAAAATCTTACCTACTATTTGTTTTTGATTGATACCATCTTGCTTCCACAGTATAAATAAAAGTATCATATGCTCGGAGGCTAGATCAACACCTTTTTCTCGGAGTTTGGATTGAACTACGTAAGTCATCGCCTTACCAGCTCGGTTGATGAGGTATCCCAATGAGTCTAGGTGTTCTAAATTTTCGGACAAAGGTAAATAATTAAAGGGTAATCATTGTATGTGCAACCGATTAACAATAATTACATGGAAAGGTTTTGAAGAATGAAGAATTATGAATTATGGATTATGAATGAAGAAACCCACCTGCATCGGGTAGGTTAGAGTTGTACAAAGTTTTTTGAAGTTTTGGAAAAGTGTTTTTTGTTGGTTTGTAATAGCGAGTTTAGACGAACGGGGTCGGTACTATAAGGTCGTGCATGTTTTAGTTATATAAATTTGATCTGGAGATATGCCAAATCTTTTAGCCCCGCAAATTAGAAATTAATAATCGCAGAGCAATTAAACCTGCTCGACAAAGAGTAGATTGGTTCTAACTATGAGAAGATTCCATTGTCAAATTTTTACAAACAATTTGCAAGATGCCTCTCCTCCGCTGACGCAGGGGTGATTGGTTCTAACTTTGGGGAGGTCATACTGTTAATACTTGTACACTGTCTGCGAGCTTGCAGGACGCTTCTCCCCCGCTGGCGGGGGTCGGGGGGTGGAATACACGATTTTTTTTCATTTGATTTTGAATTCCACCCCCCAGCCTCCGCCAGCGGGCAATGTCATTAAGTTAACTTTATTTATATGTATAATACCTTGAAAACTGGGTCTGAAATTTAGAATGTATTTTTTTACATCAAACCAAACCTAGAATTACACTAAATTTTCAATGACTTACATATCTGAAAAAAGCTAACTTAACGACATTGCGCCAGCGGGGGAGAGGCATTTTGCAAACTTGCAAATCATGTGCAAAAATTTATTAGCAAACCTTCGTAGCATGTTTGACCACTTGACGATCTTGAAATTATTAATTTTTAATTTGCGGGGCTATAAGATTTGGCATATCTAGGTTGCCAAAAAATATGTTCTAAGTAACTTGATATAATCAAAACATGTACAACCCTGACGTACCTCTAATGGTGTGGCAAGTCGTAATTTTCTACAAACGGGGTTAACCTCACAGATACTATGTTAAAAAACAAGCATCTTACATTCGAACGAAACACTTAGTGGCTATCTCTTTATCCTCAAAAACTATATTCACGTAGTACGTGCCCGCAGGATACTCGTTGACTGAAATTTCGATGACGTCTGCCGATATTTTATTCAGCGTTCGGTTGGTCATTTTTTTACCCGTAGCGTCAAATATATTGATGATCGCCGATTCGCCTTGGTGTTCCTTGAGTTCTAGTTTTAGAACTTCGGTAGTAGGATTTGGGAAAATGGCAAAACAATCTTTAAGGTTTGGCTTTTCCCAATTAGGAGCGATTACCTTTTCCTCGGTGATTGGTCTTATCCCTTTTTCCTCTTTGGCTAAGCGGTCATTTGCGGTCGGCTTGGCAGTATCGTCGGCATCTTTTATGACTTCTCCGCTTATTGTCAAGAAAGTTTGAGCAGGTTCCGTATTGGCGGTGATGGTCACTCGTTTGACTTGCCTACCCGATTTTCCTTTGGTATTGAATTGGACTTCGATGATCCCTTGTTCGCCCGGTGGGATAGGTACTTTAGGCCATTCGGGTACTGTACATCCACAGCTTCCTTTGGCGTCGGTAATCAACAAAGGATGCTCTCCTGTATTGGTAAACTGATACACGTAGTTAATTTTATCTCCCTGTGTAGCAGTCCCAAAATCAAAATCGGATGTTTCAAATTCAATAGTTGTTGTGATTTTTTCGGATGGCGTATCAGCCTGAGCAAGCGTAAAATTAGTAGCTAATAAAATGATGGTAAGTGCGCAAATAAATTGTTTCATATGCTTACGATTTAAGTGGTGAAAAATATATGAAACAAAGATAGCAAGCGTAAACCGACTGCCTGTTAATGTGGTGTTAACGGCGTGTTAATAATAAAGAGCAAGACCAAGATACCATAACCAACAAAACCCACCCCAATACTTTGGAGCGGGCTTTATTCATCATCTAAAATTATTCGTTAATTATCTATTTCGCTTCTGGTATCCGAAGCACTTGACCTGGATAAATCTTATCGGGAGAGGAAAGGAGCGGTTGGTTAGCTTTGAAGATAGCCTTATACTTGCTGGCTTTCCCGTAGTGAGCTTTGGCAATTTTACCGAGCGTATCTCCTTTTTTTACAGTATAAAAAACTGCTTCTGGAGTTTTCTTTTTGACTACCAATCTATCGTCAACTGTCGCTACACCCGATACGTTACCCATTGCCAAAATGATTTTTTCTCGCTCTTCGTTGGTTCCTACCGCGCCGGAGACAGTTACTTTTTCTCCTGCGTATTTGATATTTAAATCTTTCACTTTGATCCCCAAGCTACCGACGATACCTTCTAGCACGAGTTGCTTTTGCTTGTTCATCAATTTTTCTTCTAATTTTTTGATCTCGTCTGTCTTTTCGACTTTAGCAACGTTTTTTTTAGTTAAGGCGCTAGCCCCTGATTTTTTTAAAAATGAAAATAGTCCCATTAGATGTTATTCTATTTTTAGTTTGAAAAAGAAATGATGGCGATTAGATTTTTTGCTCAAAATGTAGCCACCAAAATATGAATAAAAAGTAGCGAAAACCGCTAACAATACCATAATTATAACGTAAACATGGTATTTCCGCAAAAGTAGAAAATAGTTTTATCAATTTTACAATTGGCGGTAAAAACAAGTATTTATATAGAGATTCTTGTATATTTGCGGGAATTTTTTTTAACGTATTTCAAAATTTTAAAAATTTATTAACCAATGCAAGGTAAAGGTATTATTCAATTCTTCCTTGTTCTGATGGCTCTAGTATGTATTTATCAGTACATCTTGACGATGCCCACTAATAGAGTGGAGTCAGATGCTGATAGTTACGCACTTAAGTCAGGTGAAGAAGGAACGAAAGAGTACACAGATGCGCAAAGCAAGTACCTGGATTCAATATCCAGCGAAGTGGTATGGGAAACTCCTGTGAAGGATTACACCTACCAAGAATTAAAAAATGCTCAACTAGCTTACGGACTAGATTTAGTGGGAGGAATGAGTGTAGTGATGCAAGTAGATTTGAGCGATTATTTATTCTCTCTAGCCCGTGATAATATCGATGACCCCTTTGAAATAGCGTTAGAAAAAGCAAAAGCTGAACAAGCCAGTTCCCAATCCGATTTTGTTTCTTTATTTAAAGATGCCTACGAGGAAGATAATCCCGAAGGGTCTTTAGCTCCATATTTTTTGAATACAGGAGACGATGATAATACTTTGAATATTAACTCTTCCAACGATGCGGTAGCGAGTTGGATCAGAACAAAATCAACGGGAGTTGTAAAAAATACTTTTGAAAGATTAAGAGAACGTATTGACCGATTAGGCGTTGTGCAGCCCAATGTCTCTTTGGATGCTGCACGGGATTTGATCGTGGTAGAATTACCGGGTATCAAAAACCCCGCTCGGGCGAGAGAGTTCTTGACGGCTGCTTCAAAATTAGAATTTTGGCAGACTTACCGAAATAGTGATGATAATTTTAAAATTATCGAATCATTCGCTAAAGTAGATGACAAACTGAAAAAAGCACAAGCTGATACTACGACTATAGTAGAAGACATTCCCGAAACTATTTCACAACCTGATACATTATGGGTAATAGATTCTCTTGGAAATAAGACTACAGAATGGACAAAAATTGATACTATCCAAGTACCAAATCCAGAGTTCCAAGGTCAAAAGCCGGGGCCTCTTTTTTCCTTAATGAGTCCAAACACTCAAGGTACAAGAGATGGTCAAGGAAGTCCGATTTTGGGATTTGCTAAGAGAAATGATCTTCCCAACATCAATAATCTTCTATTTAAGGATAAAGAAAAAATGATCTTTAAGGATGATATTGCTAATATGTTTCCTAGAGATTTGACTTTGATGTGGAGCGACAAGGCGCAGGAGGTTAACCAAGATGAAGAAACGGGAAGGAAATCAGAAATCTATTATTTATACGGTATCAAAAAACGGGAAGGTGATACTGCACCACTCGAAGGAGATGTCATCACTAGCACAGGTACACAAACCAATACTAATGGTCAAGTAGAGGTAACACTTGGTATGAACAACGAAGGTTCTACCACGTGGTATAAAATGACTAAGCGAGCATCGGATGATGGTAAAAGGGAAATTGGTATTGTACTAGACAATCGTGTAGTTTCGAGTCCGAGTGTGAATAATGGGCCCATTTCTGGAGGAAGAACGAGTATCACAGGTGGATTCACCGTACAAGAGGCAACCGACCTAGCCCAAATCCTAGAGATTGGTAAACTACCCGCTACACCGAGAATTATTCAGGAAGCTATCGTTGGGCCTACTTTAGGTAAAGAAAATACCCAAAGAAGTTTAACCGCATTGGCTGGTGGATCTATCATTCTGCTACTATTTATGATTGCCTACTACGGCGGTGGAGGTATTGTTTCTACCATTGCTTTGTTAATCAACATGGCATTTATTTTTGGAACATTAGCTTCGATAGGAACTGTATTGACGCTTCCTGGAATTGCGGGTATCGTATTGACTATCGGTATGGCGGTAGATGCCAATGTGATCATCTACGAGCGGATTCGGGAGGAATTACGGGCCGGTAAATCTAACATGGCGGCCATCAGAGATGGTTTCTCCAATTCGTACTCGGCGATCATTGATGCCAACGTGACTACCTTCTTAGTAGCTATGGTATTGAACTACTTCGGTCTAGGACCGATCAAAGGATTTGCCGTAGTGTTGATGGTAGGTGTAGTTTCCTCTATTTTTACCGCTGTACTTCTGGGTAGAATGATGATAGACTTCTACACAAAAAATGGAGAGCGAAACATGAGTTTCTGGACGAGCCTATCCAAAAACGCATTCGCCAATGTACAGGTAGATTGGCTAGGAAAAAGAAAAGTTGCTTACGGTTTTTCTTTGGCGATTATTTTACTAGGTGCAGTGTCCATGTTCACGAAAAAATTTGAGTTAGGCGTTGACTTCAAGGGAGGATACTCTTACAACGTTCAGTTTGCGGAAGGGACAGATATAGATGTAGCTGCCCTGAAAACAAATCTCGAAGCAGCATTCGTAGGTGCCGCTCCCCCCGTGGTGAAAGCGGTAAGTACTTCAAATACTTACGCCATAACGACTAGCTATAAAATTAACGAAACGGGTACGGAGGTAGCTGACGAGGTATTTGATGCCCTTTACCAAGGGGTGAACAATACCGTAAGTGTTGATGAAGCTGATTTTAAAAGTGATAAAGAAGGCGTTACGAGAGTCATCAGTCAAAGTAAGGTAGGCCCTACCATTGCCGATGATATTCGAAGAACTGCTTTTTTCGCAGGTATTTTTGCATTGCTAGTCATCTTCTTATATATCATGATTCGATTTACACGGTGGGAATATTCAGCGGGTGCAGTTGCGGCGTTGTTCCACGATTCGTTGATTGTATTGTCTCTATTCTCTATTCTCCACGGAATAGTTCCTTTCCCACTAGAAATTGACCAAGCATTTATTGCGGCCATTTTGACGGTGATTGGTTACTCTATCAACGATACGGTAGTGGTGTTCGATAGAATTAGAGAATACATGAATCAGTACTCAGGATGGTCAAAAGAAGAGATCATCAATAAAGCAATTGATAGTACAGTATCCAGAACGGTAATCACCTCATTAACCACCTTATTTGTAATTGCAATGTTATTTATCTTCGGTAGAGGTTCTATCCAAGGATTTGCATTTGCATTGTTAGTAGGTGTGATTGTGGGTACTTATTCTTCTATCTTTGTGGCAACTCCAGTATTCCACGATTTGAGTGGAGAATTGAAGCCGAAGTCTTCTTCCAAAAAGAAGAAGAGTGGATTTAGAAGAGCAGCTACAGCGAAATAAGAATTGTGTGATAAACACCTAGATTTATAAGATTGCTTATGTTTCGATAAAAAAAACCGCCATTCCGTTAATTCGGAATGGCGGTTTTTTGCTGGTAGGTCGAACCCTTTAATTGATGAATCGAAATCTTTTTGGGCAAAATAGATATGCCAAATCTTTAAGATTTGGCATATCTCATCACTTATCACTCTTCTCTCATCACTCCTCACTCTTCACTCTTCACTCTTCTCTCCTCCCACTTCCCTCTTCTCATTTATCCTGCTTCGCAAAAACTTTTTTTAACAGATCAGTAGAACGCGCCGATTGATTTTCTCGGATGTCCAATTCTTTTTCTTCAATGAGACCAAACATGCCGACTAGGGCTTTATTAGTAACGTACCGATCGAGTTCAGGATCTGCTTTTTTCACCCTCGGTAATTTGTTGTGTGCCTTCACTACGGATTTCCAATAGGTTCGGGCGTTTACCTCATCCAGAGAATTCTGGATTACGGGCATAAACTCTTTAAAAAGTGGTTTGGAGGTCGTTTTCTCCAAGTAGCGTGTAGCAGCATCGTCTTTTCCCATCAAAATATCCATAGCGTCCCGAATCGTCATTTGCTTGATGGCACTCACAAAAATGGGTTTGGCCTTTGTGGCGGCATTTTCCGCTGCTTGGTTGAGCAGTTTGACCATTTTGTCTTCAGCATTCTGAAAACCAGGTACTTTTTTTACTCTATTAAATACACTCTGTGCCTCGGCGGGAATTGGAATTTTATATGCGCTATTCAAGTATCCATTTTCGGCGGACAGCGCATCGGATGCTTTGGACACGCCATTATTCAGTGCCTCCTTCAAGGCTTTACCGACTTCATCTTGCGAAAGTCCGCTGCCGTCGGTGACACTACTGATTTTATCTTCCGCTTTTTTAGCTGCCTTTTTTAGTTTACCAAATTGAGCCTGAGTAACTTGAATCAAAGCAAAACAAAGGAATAAGGTCATTATTTTTTTCATAATCGAATTTTATTGGGTAAAAAAATACTTCGTATTAACGCTCATTAAGACGTAGGTGTTTTTGAAAATATTCTTAATGTTTTTATAAAATTTAAAGATAAGTTGAGGAGGGGACAGAGAATGATGAATTAAGAATGATGCTTGCCCCGAAACCTCGGGGAATTGAGAATGATAAATTATGAATGATGAATTAAGAATGATGCCTGCCCCGAAACCTCGGGGAATTAAGGATGTTCTTTTGTTAGTCTTTAAGATCAATATTTTGAAAAATT
>JBCCJE010000116.1:0-10014 GCA_039027925.1 Bacteroidota bacterium | reverse complement strand
TTCAACAAGGGATCCGATAGAACTATAACATTTGTGATTTGATTTTACTTATTGTTGTTTGAGCACAGAGATGGTTTTTACTTGGTCTTCTGTTTTTATGACTACGAAGTAAACTCCATTTTTCAACTGTTCTGTATTAACCCTTAATTGATGAGTTCCTGCTACTCTTGTTCCTTCAAACAAAGTAGCTTCTTCTATACCAATAGAGTTAGCTAAAGCAATATTCACTCTACCTTCATTTGCCATCTCATACACAAGTGTCAATTCACTAGAGAATGGATTAGGGAACACGCCTGCTTCTACGTTGCTTGCTGATCGCTTCGAAGCATTTTGATTAGCCACTAACGTGTTGTCGGTATTTCCAATCAAAAGATTAGAGATAGTTCCTACGGTAGTGATTCTTCCTTCTCCAGATGCTGGGTACTGAGTAGCTGTAATCAAGCCATTGAGCGGTTGACTAATATAGTTGGCTAGTGCTTGCTGATACGTCGTTCCTAAGTTTGTGAATCCAACATTTCCGTAAGGGTACTGATCTCCACCTCGGGCTAGAAAATCAATAGTGGCGATGTTGATGTTGAGCGCACCGCCGACCGCTTGACCGTTAGCGATAATTGGAGTTCCATCAGCTAGTGTAGCCGAGATGATTCTTGCTCCTACAGTAGTGATAGCTCCGTTGGCATCAATTTCTTGGGCAGTACCCATCGGATCGTACACAAAACTAAATCCTGCTACTTGACCAAATCTTCCATTGGTCAGTTCTACTTTCGAAACCATATTTTCCAAAATCTCCTTGAACTGCGTTGGCGAAACTGGATCAATCACCGAGACAAAGTTGGCAAATGGTAACATATCAAAAGTAGTCAACTCAGAAATTTCTGAACCAGCATCAATGATCGAATTGTTTCTAATTCCGCCACCGTTTTGAATGGCTACGTCCACTTGTGCTACTCCAAAATTCGCTGCGCTCTCTTTTGCCTGCCATAACAAGGCGTCCGCAATTAGGTTGCCTTGGTTAGTTTCCTTTGTTCTCACATTATCTCTGATGCCATCCAAATCTACCTCGGTGATGCCCAGAATATTACTAGCTAGTCCTGCTATGTAATTATTAATTGGATTTTCCACAGCATTCACCAAGAAGGCATCCTTGCCGAATGCTCCACCTACCAGTACTGCATCACTGTCTTCCTCGACTTTCATGACTTTTCCATTTTCATCAAAAACCAATTTTAAGTTACCGACATATTTGTAAGCTCCAGGAGTGGTCACTACGTAAACTGTCTGTCCGTTGGCGTCAATCTCCTCTAGTGGGTACGCTCCGTCTATGGTCATCCCCGGAAGTGCGTTGTCTGGATTATTTGTCAATAATTCGTCGCCACCTCCCGCAATGATTAAGTCAACATCGGTTAATGTTTTCGCCAATAATTTTTCCTCCTCAATACTTTGTAAATGACTTACTAGAATAATCTTGTTCACCCCTTGTGCCGTCAACGCATCTACTTCTGCCTGAACGATGGTCGTCAACGCATCATCTACCACTACGCCTCCCGGGCTAGAAATAAACGGAAGCTGCGGCGTGGTCAAACCGACTACACCAACTTGCTGTCCATCTCTCCAGATAACCGTGGAAGGCACAATTCGCTTCGTATCCACCAGCGCTTGTAATGCAGCCTCTTGGGAAAAATCCAGATTGGCACTTAGAAACGCAGGTGGCGTTCCGCCGAAGTCCATGATAAAATCAGCTAACACATCTGGCCCAAAATCAAATTCGTGATTGCCAATACACATGGCATCGTAGCCAATACTCCTGAGCGCAACGGCATCGTAGAACGGCTGATCCGCAGGCAAACTTAAACTGGCATTCCACTCTGGTCCAGCAAGAAAATTATCACCCGATGAAAGTAAGATACTAGGTGCTCCGTCGAGGAAAGCCTGATACCGAAGATTTTCGACAACGCTTTTGAATTGTGCTACTCCTCCAAATCCATCATCATCTGGTAGCAAGCCCGACTCTCCATCGTTGTTATGTAGTACTTGAAGGGTGAATCTCTCGTCTTCAGATACGACTGAAAATAAGGTAACTGTACCGCTTACTTCGTTGGCCGTAGCGATCAACGTTTTTCCATTTGGACTATCTTCCGCAGAGATGACGACGATGTCTTCGAGACCTAAGTCCTTGGCTTCGAGGGTTTCTGCATCTTTTGTAAAGTCTCTGTTATTGACATAATCTACGAAAACGGGATTGTAGGGATCGTTGATTTCGTAAACCATGATACCTCCCATTCTTTCTAGCCCTACCAAAACGTAGCGCGTCCCCTCCAACTCAAAAACTGTAATTGCTTCTGGCTCTACGCCCTTATCGTCACTCCTGTTGTCGAAGTCATCGTTGTCATCATTAGAACTGTTAAAATTATCGGGATCATTTTCCCGTATTTCATTTTCAAAATCAGTCCCACTATCGAAAATGATGTTTCCATTTTCATCCCAAACAGAAAACGAACGTGCTCCGTAAGAATAAATAATTTCATTTTTGCCATCACCATCCAAGTCACCGTTGGCACTTGTGGTTTTTAGTCGTCCTAACGATTCGTCTTCTTGCAGGTAGGGTAACTGTGGGAAATAAGCCTCCTCCAAATCCAAATCTTTTACGCGTTCTTCCTCGGAATATCCATCGTAATCTCTGGCGTCACCTTCGTTGGCAGATACGATATAGTTTTTGCCCTCGTGGGTGAAAGCAGCAATGGCGTCGGGCTGGTACATCCCTAAAGTAGGCCGCTGCCAGATTCTGATAGCATCATCGTCGTCACTAGCATCAAATCCGTAATTGGCCTGAAAAGAAATAATCCCTAGCGAGCTTTGATCCGAAACACCAGCTCCCGCCAAGCCAAAATCGTTGTCATTGAGTACTGCTATTTTTCCAAAGGGGAGTAGTGCCAATCCTTCGGGCTTATCACTCGGTAGGTAGCCAATAGAAGGTAGATTCAATACTTTGGTTTTGTGGACTGGCTGAATACCTGCCATAAGTAAATCTTCGGCACTCATCATTTCCAAAGTTTTATCGTTGGCTCCCGTTGAAGTACTTTTTTCGGAAAGTACAGTTCCCAAAATATTGGTAGCACCAGTTAAGTCCAACTCGTAGATATATTTTTTTCCCGTTCTTCCGTCGGCGGGCGTACTGGAATCTCTTTCTAAAATGAGAAATTTCCCATTACCCATGTAAACGGCATCACCAATTTTATCCACTCTCGAAAGACCAACGCCCGACTCGGCATTTCTTTCTAATAAATAAACGTACTCTCTAACTGGCTCGCCCGTAGCTGGATCAATTCCAAGGATTCGAATGACATCAGAATTATTCTGAGTAATGTTGCCAGGATTGTACATGGGTGTTTGGATAAAGGCGTACAAAATACCTTCGTCTGTATCTAATGCTAGTGCCTCAAAACCTCTGTTCGCTCTTCTCTTGCTGTAAACGGCTGGTAAAGTTTCTTTTCCGTAAAAATCAACCGCCTGTGGAGTATCTCCAAGTTGAGAAGTTCCTTGCGGGACATATCTTTCTTTCAAAATTCCATCCTGACCAAAATGATAGATTGCAGGTCGGTACTCATCGCACATCCAAAAATCTCCAGAAGGATCTCTTAGAATACCTTCGAAGTCACCTCCCATTCTGTCGTAAGGGAGGGCGTGATAATCCACACCATTTACCGAATAGTCTATGTTTGGAAATTCAATATCATCCGTAATCGTCACAGGAACTTCATCAAATCCAGGAATATTTCCCCTTCCTGAAATAGGTGTAGCACCATCTTTTGCCGTTAGGAAAATTTGATCATTCGCATCAAACTGTACAGAATTATTATTGACATCATAAGTGACTTTCACAATGCGCGATTGGTAATTAGGCAATTTGAAAGGACGAAGATTTTGCGAAGTACCAGCCAAAGATCTGCTGACTGTACTTTCGTTGGGTCCTCTATCGGGAATGGTGTAGAATACGTAACGATCATTATCGGATTGAGTGGGGTCATAGTACAATCCCGAAAATCCACCTAACTGCACTTCGTCACCTCCGTAGGCAGGTGTGCCCAATCCAATCCAATTATCTACTTCGTTGAGTAAAACTTCTTGTAAGGCTGGAGCACCTCGGAAGTGATCCTTGTATCCCAACGGTAAAATATCAATAACCGTATTTGCCTCTAGGCTCACGACTGCAAGTCCATTATTTTCTTGTAGCACTACGTAGGCCAACGTGTTATCTTCCGATACGGTGATGAACTCAGGCTCTAAATCTTGAGCTACGCTAGCATTTGGTCCGAAAATTCGAATGCCTTTATTGAGGAGTGTAGCTTTTTTATCATTGAACGATTCGAAGGTAACTTGGGTAGCCGTAGCGTTGGTAGCCCCATTCGAAATATCTATGATCGTCACACTTCCTTCGGGATCGTTGTCGTATTCATCATTAGGCTCACCTTCATTGGCCGTTAAGATTTTTGTTCCGTCGGGCGTGAAGACAATCATGTCGGGCAGTGCACCGGCTGGCAATTCATTGAGCAGATTACCATCAGTATCCGTAAGGACTACTTTTCCCGGATTTTGCTTAGGATCAGCTTCGAGCGCAATAGCTACAATACCGTTGGCAACGGCCACACTATTAATACCTCCGCCGAAGTCTTCCATATCTAGTTCGTTGATGAGTGTAGGATTGGTAGGGTCAGTTATGTCCAGTATGCCTACTGTATTGTCGGCGGCATTAGTAAAAAACAGCCTTTTGGAGATAGCATCGTAGGCTACGATTTCAGTACCAGAGTCATCAAAAATTCCCGTAGCGTAAGTGGATAACGGGTCGAGTATGATTTTTTGTGAAAATGAAATCAGGGGCAGCAGTAGTAGCATCGCCCCCCAACAAAGTTTGTTGAGGTTGGTCATAATTTAGATGTTTTTGTTTTATGAAAAAAATCAATATATGACTCAAAATTACCTGCGGTATGCTACCTCATTATGAAACAAAACTTAAATCATTTTAAAGGATGACGATAGCCTTGATATACGATTTTATATTAGCTTAATATTTAAGCAGAAAAATTTACACTAAGCACACAATCCAAATGCTGCAAAAAAATTGAAAAACCTAGAATTAACAGTCCTTTGAAATATTTGTATTTTTTCAATATAAAATAAAGTCCAGTCACACATCCTACCGAACTCCATTTATCTTGACGATTGTTGGTATGTGCTTTGCATAACTGATAATCGAACTACAAAATTTTAAATTCACTCGGTATGAGAATCTACATTCACCACATAAAAACTTTCAGTAAGCAGATGCTATTTGTAGCGTTGGCTGGTCTGCTAAGTTGGAACTCAGTTGCTGGGTTTGGTGGCGGCACCGACCCTGAATTAAGAACCACCAGTAAACTTTCCAGTTACCAAAAAAATCAATATAAGAAGGATGCCACTCGACTAGCTTTGCGCCAAATTGCTGACGGAAAAAGTTACGACCAACTCAATCCCGAAGTACCGCAGGATATGGTGGAATCTATTTATAAAAGTTTGGTAGCGGTTCACCAAAGTGACTTAACGGAAGCAAAGCTAGTGACCAAGAGACATAAGCTGCACACCTATCCAATACCTACAGTAGATCGGATGGTAGTCATCTACAAGCGAGATGCGCCGTGGGCAGTTCCTTTAAGATTGGGTGATGATGTGACGGATAATGAAAAAATCAATCAACTGAGTGAAAAATTTAAATTGAAAATAGATCAGCACGTCGAATGGGATGAAGAACATAATTCCTTCAACATGCGAGCAGAGGAAAGCCTAAACATTGCTTCGGTAGCAAAGACTTTATCCACGGTGGAAAATATTACCCTCGTGGATATGATGGAACCCAACGGAGATGGTAACGACATCGAAGTAAAGAAATTGAATAATGGCTGGGAAATTAACTACATCATCAAGTTTGATGGATGTATCACAGGATGTAAAAAGAGACATACCTGGACTTTTGAGGTAACGAATAGCGGCAATGTCAGTTTCAAAGGGGAGTCGGGAGATGAACTGCCCAAGTGGATGAAATAATCATCTGAATTAAAATGAAACCTAGACATTAAAACGCCGTTTTAAGATATATCTTCCTAAAGAATTTTAGGGTGAGTGTTTGTTCATAGTTTTTGTTTTTTGTTTTGTCCCCCGAGTTTTCGGGGGAATTTTTTTTCCAAAAAAATCTCAAAAAAACAGAGAGAATTGGCACTCAATTTGCATTATTAGTAATAGAGTCAGCACAGAGTATAAACCCCCGCAACCAATTGATAATCAATAAGTTACCCTCTTCAAAATTCAGTTTTCAGTTTCATTTTTCCAGTTCCCTTAATCTATATTTTGAAATGATAAAAACTGAAAATAATTTTCCATCTTCCCCAAATTTTTAAAAATTATTTTTCAAAAAATCGAGCGTTGATCTCAGCGTACGGATGATTAGAAATATTGTAATGCTACAATTTTTCGAGTGGCGGTAAGGAACGTGAAATATGTTGAGACACTTGATACATTATTAGACCATAAAGTTCCTGACGGAGCTTCAAAGATAAGTGTTTGTTCATAGTGTTTGTTTTTTGTTTTGTCCCTGTCAATGCCAGTTGACAGGGTTTTTTTATTTTCACTTTTCCCAAAAAAAATACGGTGTCAGCGTACTAGACGCTAACACCGCTTCCCAAAACCGTTATATTTATTTTTAAAAATTTTTCAAAAAAATTATTTTACTGCCGTTACATCGCCTTTAATGATCTTCGTGTGACCGTCTGTGAACTCTACCTCAGCGATGTAGATATAAACACCCGTTGTAATTTTTTGACCGTCAACTTTTCCATCCCATCCTTGCGTTTCATCGTTGGGCTGAAAATCGCCGTTGGAGAACACCATTGAACCCCATCTGTCAAAAATTTGAAAAGATTTGACTTTCGAGATGTCATCGCCTCCAAAGATCGTGAAGCGGTCATTTGATCCATCATTATTAGGAGAGAAAGCGTTGGGTGCAAAAACTTTTCGTGGCTTTGCTACCTGAATCGTCACGTGAGCCGTGGCAGTACATCCAGTGGCGGTAGTTGCCGTTACAAAATAAGTAGTGGTGCTGGTAGGTCGGATAGTTGGATTCATACAATCCAGGCAAGAAAGCGTAGCATCAGTCTTCCAAGAAAAAGTAGCGTCCGTTGCGTTGGTGATGATTTGAAGCTCGTAAGTCTCACCCAACTCGATAGTTGTTGGCTCTAGGATTTCTAATTGAACAGGGTCAGCAGCATCAATATAGATTTCCTCAGAAATAGTACAGCCATTCTCGTTGGTAATTTCTACGAAGTATAAACCTTCTTGTAAGTAATTGGCTACGGCACTATTGGCCACCGTCTCGTTGTCAGCGTTTTTCCAAGTGTAAGTGTAAGCAGCAATGGAGTCTTCCATGATGACTTCTGCGCTTCCAAAAGTGTTCGCGCAGTTAATTTGAGTGGCTTCGACTGATGCTATTTCAGGAGCTGAAATAAAAGGGATGTTGATTTCGAGTGCAGCAGAACATCCGTTGACATCAGTCACGACGACGGAGTAGTCGCCGGCGGTAAGGTTTGTAAGTTCGTTCGTGTTTGTGGTTGTATTATCCCAGTTATAAGTGTAAGGAGCTAATCCGCCAACCGTTGTGAGTGTGATTAATCCGTTGGAGTTATCACAGCTTTCGGGTTGAATATCTACCATTTCGATTGCCAGATTTCCTATGGTGATTTCGATTTCATTCGAATTGACGGTTTGTGCTCCCGAGCAAGTGTTGTTAGCTGTTACGGTACAGCTTACCGTTTGGCCAGTTGTAAATGTTGTACTTAGTGTGTTTGCGTTGTTTCCTGTTATTGTCCCATTTACCATCCATTGATACTGCGGGTTAGTGCCTAGGTTGTTGCCAGTAGCGGTGAAAGTTAGCGTACTTCCAGGGCAAACAATCGTAGCGTCAGTAGTGATTTCAATAATTGGTGTTCCTACGGAAGTGACTTCGATTGGAATAGGAGCACTCATCAAAGTATTAGTAGTTACGCAGGATGCTCCAAATGTCACTTGGCAGGTTACGGATTGTTCATCCATCAAGTTGTTTGTTGTAAAAGTATTGTTACTGTTGCCCGTAGGGATACCATCTACGAACCATTCGTACTGTGCATTGGAGCTAGCAAGCGTGTTGGTAGCCGTAAATGTTACCGTCTCTCCTGCGCAGATTGTAGTTTGGTCAGCTTGCACAAAAAGTTCAGGAGTGACGGGTGTATTCACGTTGACGAGGATGTCATTAGAAGTAGCTGTCGGAGTGGTGGCGCAAGCATCGCTACTGGTAACTTGGCAAGTTACTACTTGAGCATCGGTTAGATTGTCAGTACTAAAGGTAGGTGCATTGATTCCTACGGGATTACCATCTACTATCCATTGGTAGTCAGGCATGTTGCCAGCATCAATTGTACTAGCAGTAAATTCCACCATTTCACCGGCGCAAATATTGGTTAAGTCAGAGTTGATAGTAATGAATGGTGTAGGTGATGGATTTACCGCAAAAGTGAGTTCATTAGAGTTGATAGGGTTACTGTTGCTACAGGCATCGTCGTAGATAATTTGACAGGTTAGTACGTCTCCGTCGTTCAAGGTGCTGATCGTAAGTGTGGTGTTCGTAGCTCCAGGAATATTTTGACTGTTCAACATCCATTGAAAAGAAACATTAGTCATTCCCTGCGTGGTGGACGGTGTAGCGGTAGCAGTTATTGACTGTGATGCACAAATCGTAGTGAAAGCTGTGGTTACATTGAGCGTAGGTGTACTGGATATTGGAAAGATAGTGAGTACTTCTAGTGGCGGCGTGTTGACCGTTTCCGTTGCGCATCCATCAGAAAGGGTAATTTGACAATGTACCATGTCGCCGTCATTAAAAGTAGAAGTGAAGGAAGCGTTCGTTGCGTTTGTAATTGGAGTGTTATTCACCAGCCATTGGTACTGAATGTCAGCAGGAGTAGCACCCACGTTTGCGGTGAAAGTCACAGGTTCGTTTTCACAAGGTTGATCGTTAGAAACACTTACGAAAATAGAAGGTATCGTAATCGTGCTTCCGTTGGCGAGAAAATGAATGATATTTTTAGCTAAGTTTTCGGCGTATCCTAATCTTATCCAATCTTGATCGGAAGTGGTTACAATTTTTCCAACAGATTGATCTGGTGAGCAATAAATAAATCCAAAGTGTTTATTATTGATTTGTAAAAAAGGGATGATATTGTTGTCTCCTTCTCCGAAAGCACCGTACCAAAAGTGGTCAACGGTAGCCACGGGATAGTTGTCTTGTGCCATTTTGCCTTCTACGTTCATAGGCGTTAAGCTCCCCGGCATTTCACCCATCCACTCGAAAGTACCTCCGAGTTGGCTCACGGCGTATTCGAAGGCTTCGTTGCCGGGCTGAGTGATTTGGTACTCTGCCTGGATGTAAGCACTTCCTCCCTGCTCGATGAATTGTGAGATGATGGTAAGGCGAGTATTATTGAGTTCGATCAAACCATTGGACACGATCAAAACATCGTACCCCTGGAGATTCGAAATATTATCCAAAATAGTTTGTGGAAAAATCTCTGTGGTATGTCCCAAGTTTTGTGCAACAGTTTCCCACTTAGAGTCCATGTTTTGTAGTGGGTGGAGAGAGCTACTCTCAACAATAGCAATATTTGCTGCAAAGGAAAAATGGGCAAGAAAGGTAAAGAAGATTGTAAGTATTGTAGTAACGGTGTTGGTCAAATTATTCATGGTTTAGGGAAATTGCTGAGGGGAAGGTTCTGGGAAAAAATTGTTTACAGTCGGGGAGATAAAATTTTGGTGGGAGGTTATAAAAATTGTAAGACTCGTTGTCAAAGAAGGGGGAGAAGTGTTTGTTAACCGTGAATTTTTTTGTAGAGGAGGGAAGATATTTTTTGTTTGCTTGTTTGTTAATTCAAAGATAGGGGCATCACCCCGTGGAAGTCAAGT
>JBCCJE010000115.1:0-10060 GCA_039027925.1 Bacteroidota bacterium | reverse complement strand
TTGATGCTCTGGCATCAAGCAAGCACAGGATGCCCCGCATCGCCTACGTTTTTCGCCTTGCATAAAGAAAAAATAACTGCGCATAAAATGTAAATTTATTAATGCACCATTCCTTAGACATGCCTCTAGAGGATATTAATCTGTAGTTTTCTTATACCTCATTTTTTATTAAAACCAGACTTCCACCAAAGTCGTGATACCAGTTGAATCAAAATGAGTTTTTGAGATACAACTACTATAAGGTTTTGGTTTCACTCCGCCAAATCATTACTCCGTTTAATACCAAACTTCTCTATCTTTGAAAATAAAGTCGTAGGACGCATCCCCAATAATTCAGCAGCTCCGTCAGCACCACTTACCTTCCAGTTTGTATATTTTAACACTTGCGCAATGTGTCTTCGTTGAACTTCCTCTAAGGATATAAAAGATTCGGGTTTAATAATTTTCTTTTTGGGGTTAAACCAATCGCCTAGACTCAACTTTCCTCTTTTGGACATGATGATGCCTCGCTCTATCAGGTTTTCTAATTCTCTTACATTGCCAGGAAAATCGTAATCCATTAATTTATCCATTACCTTTTGGGGAATGTCGGTTATTTTCCGCCCTAGTTTGTTGCCTAGTTTTTCACAAAAAAATTGGGTCAACAGGGGGACGTCTTCCTTTCGCTGGCGTAACGGAATACTATGAATGGGAAAAACATTTAAACGATAATAAAGGTCTTCTCGGAAGTTGCCTTTCCCAATTTCCTTGGGCAATTCTCGATTCGTAGCCGCAATGATTCGTACATCTACCTTTTGCATAGTATCACCTCCCACGCGTTCGATTTCTCCTTCCTGAAGTGCCCGTAGTAATTTGGGTTGCAACTCAATCGGCATCTCGCCTATCTCATCTAAAAACAACGTACCTCCATCTGCCAATTCAAACTTACCCGTTTTTCGAGATAATGCTCCTGTAAATGCTCCTTTTTCGTGACCAAATAATTCGCTTTCAATCAAGTTAGCGGGTAGGGCAGCGCAGTTAACTTTTATCATTGGGCGATTACTTCTTCGACTTAACTGATGTAATGCCCTTGCGATCAACTCTTTTCCCGTTCCACTTTCTCCCGTAATCAGCACCGTCGAGGAAGTATCAGCAACCTGCTCAATCTGCTGCAATACTTTTTGAAATTTTTTGCTTTGGCTGACAATTTCCCCGAAGTTATTTTGGACTTTGATTTCCTCTTGTAAGTAATTATTCTCCGCCTCTAACTTTTCCTTCAGTTCCTTAATTTCTAACAATGCCCCCCGCAAAGCAGCTTCCCTTCTTTTTCGATCTGTAATATCTCGAATCATCGAGCAAGTAAATTCCATCTCTTCAAATCTAATAAAATGAGAACTTACTTCCACTTCTATCCTTTTGCCAGCCTTTGTAAAATGCGCTCCTTCGAAAAGATAGTGCTGCTGTGATCGAAGTACTTTCCATATTTCGTTAAAATCCTCTTGTGTGATAGATTGAGAAATTTGAAGAACACTCATCTCTAAAAATTCTTCCTTGGAGTAGCCATAGCGACGAACCGCCTCTTCGTTGACCTGCTTGATAAAACCTTTAGGACAAATCCAAAAAATGGCATCACCCGCTTTTTGTACCGTGAAGTCTGCAAGCCGCGCTTGCCGATCTGCTTCTTTTCTTTTAGTAATATCCCGAACGATGGCACAACTATAAATCACTCCGTCGTGCTCCACAAAATTATCAGTAATATCTACGGGAAATATTTCTCCATTTTTTCGACGATGAGAACTCTCAAAAGTAGAAGAATCCTGCTGCTTGGCTTTCCAATGGGATTCCCAAATTTCGGGACTCATGTTTGGGTTAACATCAAAAATGGTCATGGACAAAAATTCCTCCCGCGTGTATCCCCAAATGTCACAAGCCACTTTATTGACTTCAAAAAGCTTGGCGTCTTTATCAAACCAAAAGACAGCTTCGGGCAATTCATTGAGTGCTTTGAAGGAAAGGGTTTCGAGGTTGAGATGAGATATTGACATGATATTTTTTTTGTGGAGATAGGCCAAATCTTTAAGATTTGGCATATCTAATCCACCTCACTAGATAATTTTGAAATTACCCCGTGAGGGCTAGTGTTACTTTTTCGTAAACTTACGAAATATCGTAAATATTTTTCGTAAATCTTGTTTTTTATTTTTTCTTTAAAAAATATAAGTATTTGATAATCAGTAGTTTAAGTTAAAATAAAATTATTTTTTTGAGTTTGGCATACCCCTTGTATTAAGTTAGTCAAAATGATACACATGAAAAACTTAATCAATGTTTCTAACCTTTCAGATTTGCTTCAACAGCTTCAACAATGGAAAGCACCTGTCTTTGTCTATTTGAGTTGCCGGAAAGGAAACAGCACCTTCCTAGTGGACAATGTGGTTGCTAAAATTCAAGCTAGCTACGATGCAAAAATAGATTATCAAAAACTAAATACCATCACCTCCCGAATCATCAAATCAGAACTTTTACTGACGGAAGATCCAATTTTGCTTCTAGTTCACGCAGGAGAAATCAAAGCCATTTTTACGGGAATTATTGCCCTCCACCAAATCGAAGACAAACTAGCAGAAACCATATTTCTCAAACAATCCTAATGCTTAATCCCCCGAAATTTCGGGGTAGGCTTTTTTCTAAACTCTTTTAAAAAAAAATAAAAATGAAAAATTCAATCACCTTCATCATCGCCCTTTTCTTAGTAGCAGTAACTTCTTTTGGTCAAAAAATTGACACTAAATTTTTCAACGACACGCATGCCTTTTTACAAAAAAACGTGGAGAACGGTAGAGTGGATTACGCCAACCTAAAAAATGATAAACAATTGAAATCATTGATTGCAGTCATCGCCAATGCCGACGTATCGGGCGCAGATGATAATACCAAACAAGCCTTCTACATCAATGCTTACAATCTTCTAGTGATTAATAATGCCGCAGCAAAATACCCTTTACAATCCGTACAAGACATCCCCGGATTTTTTGATAGAAAGAAAAATACAGTCGGAGGTAAAAGTTTGACACTTAATAAATTGGAAAAAGATTATTTATTGAAGCCCTACAAAGATGCTCGTTTTCACTTTGTCTTAGTGTGTGGTGCTTTGGGTTGTCCTCCGATTACCAACTTCGCTTACACGCCCGAAAAATTGGAGCAACAGTTGGAATTGCAAACGAAGTTGGCTTTGAACGATCCTAACTTCATCAAAGTTAATGGCAACAAAGTACAACTTTCCCAAATTTTTAAATGGTACACTAGCGACTTTGGTGGTAGCAAAAGAACCATCCTAAACTTCATCAATAAATACCGTACTAACAGTATTCCTACATCTGCCAAAGTGAGTTATTACAACTATGATTGGAGTTTGAATGACGCTGCCAAACGTACTTCCGATTTAGGAAGTACGCCAGCAGTCGGCAATAACGCCAGCAGATATATTGTTTCTTCCACTATCCCAAAAGGATCAGCGGAGATCAAAATCTTCAATAATCTTTACACCCAACGAACAGGATCAGAGGGAAATCTAACCGACCGTTCTACATTTTTTACAACTACTTTGAGTGCACTCTACGGATTGACAGATCGCTTTAATATTGGAATCAATGCTCGCTACCGAAAAGTACGCAACGATAGATTACCCTCTGGTGCACTTTCCGTTTTTAGCAATTCATTGGAAGATGGCGAAAGCAATCGTCAGGGATTGACTGCCTTTGGTCCACAGATCAGATATGCCCCCGTACCTAAATGGCAAAACTTCTCTATCCAAAGTTCCTTTGTTTTCCCGATAGGAGAAGACTTAGCGGGTAGTGCTACACAACCTTACATTGATTGGAACGGTGCAACTTGGTGGACTCAGATTTTTAATGACTTCCCCATCGGTACTAACTTTTCTTTATTTACTGAGGTGGATTTGTTGTGGGAAGACATTGGGGGCGGTGCTGATAATATTAATCGGTTCTCTACTCCTGCGGTGGTGATCTTCAGCTACAACCCTACGAAAAAAATCTCACTTTACACTTTAGGAGGATTCTCTCCATTCTGGCAAAGCGAGTTTGATTACTTCGCTCAGGCAGGCGTCGGTGCTAAGTATCAATTCACACCCAACTTAGAATTGGAATTATTGTACACAGACTTTACAAATAAATTTTTACAAGAGAGGGGCGGACAAGCAGCTACTTATAACTTGGGTTTTAGATTTAATTTATAAAAAAACAATGTACTTACAAATGAAGAATATATTTAGATTCGGCATCTGTCAGCACCTTTTATATCTATTGATGCTACTGATTTCTGTAAGTACAGTTGCCCAAACAAAACGCGCGACTTTCGATGAAAAGATCAATGGGATGAGTTTCTTGGGCCCCGAAAGTCCTGCTTTAAACTTAGCCATGTTCGAAGGCATAAAGATCACCAATGCCAATTGGGTGGCATTAATTCCCGAAGCTACCTTGGATAGACAGACTTTAGAAATTCAGGCAGATTCGCTAAATCCTCGGTGGGGAGAAACACTCGAAGCACAAATCCAAGGCATACGACTAGCCAAGCAAGCAGGCTTCAAAGTTTTGCTAAAACCTCATATCGTTTTGGAAAAAAGTAAAATCAGTCACGCTAATTTTTTGAAAAAACTTCTCGTTGCCGATAAAACAGACAAAACGGGCGGAGCAAGTTGGCGAGGAGATTTTAAAGCAAAAAATGAGGACGATTGGAGAACTTGGGAAAAAAGCTACGAAGCCTACATCCTGAATCTTGCAGAAGTAGCAGACTCCCTAAATGTAGAAATGTTGGTCATTGGAACAGAGTTGAGAGCATTTGCAACAAAACGTTTACAATTTTGGCAACAGCTTATTCCTAAAGTTAGAAACCTTTATAAAGGTGCGATCACCTATTCTGCCAATTGGGATGAGTATGATAAAATCTTGTTTTGGGATGAATTGGATTACATTGGAATTGATACCTATTTCCCCATCAATTTTTCCAAAACTCCTTCGGTAAAAAAGACAAAAAAGAATTGGCGTTCGATCAAAAAGCAATTAAAATCATTGAGTCAAAAGCATCAACGAAAAATCTTGATGACAGAATTTGGTTATCGGAATATTTCTTTTGCGGGAACAATGCCTTGGATTCACGACAAGGGAAATGCCACGCCTAACTACCAAGCGCAAACTAATCTGTACGAGGCCTTCTTCCAATCTTTTTGGAATGAGCCTTGGGTAGCAGGTGGCTTTTCTTGGAATTGGTTGCACGCACCGCAAGCAGTAGGGAATACGGATTTTTCGGTAGAAAATAAACCAGCGTTGAAGGTGATTCAAAAGTATTTTGGAACAATCTATCCCTAAAAGAATGATTCAATAATAAATTTATTAATGTACCATTCCTAAAATAATTCAGCTAGAGATTTTATTTTCATATCCATCTATTTCTCGCATTGCCATATTAAATATCTTCTGCTCTAATGCTAAGGTAAACGCCGCATAATACTCCATCGCTAATTCCTTTTTTCCTTGCTCAATCATTTCCACCGCAGGCAGAACTAATTTTTGATAAATAAATTCCAGTCTTTCAGAACTATCGGATTGACTTTTTATTTTCTCTACAATCTGTGGCGCAATTTTATAATATCGTTGGATAAGCGCAGCACCTTCAGCCGTAGATTTCATGTAGGTATCTCGAAAGTGTCGAAGTGTTGATAGTTCATAGCAATCGTCAGCTAGCCCCCGATGTTGGACGCAGGCAGTCGTGAGGTAACAACCGCCAGCAGATTCTTTTCCACCGATAACAATCGTTAGTTTCCCACCAAAGTAAAGTCCAGCTTCATCGCTTGTTATCCAGACATCATCAAAATACTTTGTTTCTCTTACTTGTATTTTGTCAACTTTGAAAAAGTCAGTTGCAGTTAGTCCTATTTGATTTCCCATTTCGGAAAAGTTTTGTTGTGGACTTTTACATTTAATCCTAATTTCTCTTTTCCTTTTAAAATCTTCTAATAACTCATATTGAAAAGTGTATTCTTTAGTAGGCTGATTTCTAAAGGTCTGCATATTTTTAATAGATACACTAATCATGTCCCCTTTGGCGAGTTTTCCTATCGCCTTGACTTGAACCAAGTAGTCGATAGGGTGGTCTTCAATTTTTATAATTTCTCTGCAATCAATATATTCTGTTTTCCGATTACGAATTCGTTGTTCTTCTTGCTTTCCTAATTCCTCTTTTTGCTGCTGGATAAAACTTTTCTTTTTTGGGGGGGCGTTGTTAGCAATTGGTTCTTCTTCTTGCTGCCCTAGTTTATCTTTTTGTTGTTTGGTATTATTTTTCTTTTTCTGAGGTTGATTAGAAGCTACTGACTCTTCCTCTTTTATTACTACATCTTTTTCTTGGGCAGCAATCCACTCTTTACTTTGATGAGAGTAGGGAGGAATGACCATGTCAGGATTACCTTTTTTGATAAAGGTTCTGGTATTCATATCGAAATGTCCCACCAAATCAACCTCTAGCCAACGCTCATTGTCTTGACTGATTTTGATAATTGTTTTTGATTTTAATTCACTTAAATCTAACCAACGATATTGCATAAAAATAAAATCTTCATCCATAGAACGGTCTCTTTTTCTTTTGGTCAAATCATAACCCCAAACGGTGGTACCTTGTCTTCTAAACATCAACTTACCTTCTTCCAATTGTTTGAACATTGGTTTTGACCTACTCACCGTAAAAGAACCTGCTGGAAATTCTTTTTGATTATCTGCTACAATCACTTCATTAATAATTGGTCTTTCCCAATCAAAACTAAGGAGTATGCTGTTATAGTGATAATAGATTTTCCCATTATGTTTTTCACTATATACATTTCGGAAATAGTACCACTTATCTACCTCGCTATTCAAGTTCATTGCTTGCAAATCCCATTGTGCAAATGCAGCTGCCACCATTCCCAAAGCAGTCTTTTTGACAAAATCTTTTCTATTCATTTTTTAGTTTTTTAAAATACCAAAAGGTAAACGATAATAATATTGAGGTATAAAAAAATCCGTACCATCATCAGGCGTGTTGTCAAATGGCAGATACGTTTTCATTTCGACACTCAATTCCTTGGTTTCATTGAACCACGCCCAGTTCATACCGAAGCGAATACCTTTAAAAACTGACCAGTTGATAGGATAATTGACAACTACATAATCTTCATATCCATCTATTTCTCGTATTGCCATTTCGTTGTATGTCGCTATTTCTTTGACTTCATTTGGGAGCATATATTTAAAATTTTCAGGAGAAACTTCTGACTCTTCCACTACACCATTTCCAATTTGGTCAATGTAATGTTGGTGGTCAACAGGATAAGGGTGAAGTACTTTTACTTGGGCTGCATGTTGCCTTAAAAAATCTGTTTGATGAAAAAACACTTCGTCGCTTGTCCAGTCTTGTTTAAATACAAAAAGGTCATGGAGTGGAATTGAGCGTTCAAGATATTGCGCCCAAGTGGTGAGTCCTGTGTTCCAACCTGATTTTTGTAACAATTTACTTACAGGCATCCAAGCCACCACTTCATAATCCCAAACTGCTTCACTATCGCCATCCAAATTTTTCAGCATGGCAACTGCTTCGGGAATTGCATGAAAGCTGTGCGAATCTTTTCGATAATATAAAATACCTTTCAAACGAAATGCTTCGAAGTAATCGTTTGGTAGCATTTGATACGTTCCAAAAGTTTCAGGTTCAACTCGAACATCTTCCAATGCTAAATTCCAATGGTGCAATTGAGTTTTTAATTTATGACTTCTAGCCCCGTAGTTAGTGGTGTCAGCTTCATAAAACTCAATGGACTCCGTCTGTCCTAAAATGAACTTATTGAGCATTTGGTGTTTTGAGGTGTCGATGACACTTTCTAGAAATTTTAAAGTATCGCTCAACTGACCGTAACCTTCAGCAAGGTTGGGCAGTCGAGCATGTTTTTTCTAATTGTTTCGATGGGAAGGTCAAGAACTACGTCTATCTCAAAATAGGCTGCCCAAACAATATTCGAATCACTAAAGATTTGTTGCTTGTTTTTTAATTCTGACACATTTTGCGAAGCGGCAGAAAAATGTAAAAGTATTGTTGTTAAGATTGTAAGATATAAAATCCGCATAGCTACCTTTTATTTTCAATTAGGAACAACAGCTTTTTGCCAAGCAATAAGATGTATTTTCCCATCTTTAATTTCGTGCTTAGGTATGATACCTCCGTACTTTTTATTTTTTGGAAATTTGAAATAGTATCGAGCTTTTACCTTTTCATCCATCACATGGTCAACGACAAATAAACCATCTTTGGTAAATCCTCGATAGCTAAATGCACCTTTCAATTCATGGATTATTTTTTCGACGGTGTGGTTATTTTTATATTTATAAAAATCGCTCTGCCAGTCCGTATCCATAATTTTGAAAACACTTTTGGAATAACTTTTTCCTTTCGATTCCACGACCATGGCATCCTTCCAAATGTTGAGTGCAGCCTTGGCCGTTTCGAGTTTCATTCCTGAAGGGGCTTGGGGAGTAAGTGTTTTAGTTTCTTCAATTAATTCTTCGAGACTCCTAAACTCATAACCCATTGCTTTTTCAAAATCTTTGATGCCTTCTTCTACTGCGGATATCATCGCTTCCGCAGCTTTTTTGCTATAGAAATCTTCTGCTTTGTTGTTTTCAGGTCCTCCTAGATTTTCAAAACTTTTATAAAAAATCAATATACTCGTATTGAGTGACCGATTGACTTGCTGTAGGTTAGGTTCAAGCGTGTAATAAGGACTGTGAATACTAGACCTTAGGTCAATTTTATGCAATGAATAATTATTGGATGGCTTAAATGAAAAAGGTTGAAGTTCATCCATTCCCTCAGTCATACTTGCTAACAAATTATATTTTTCATCTGGAATCCCTTTGAAGGACACATTGGTCGAGCTGCCATGTAGTATACCAATCAAATAGGTATTTCCTCCTTTAAGATTAATTGCTGTTTTTTTAGATAAATCCCCAGCAGTTAACTTTTCGACCCTTGCCAGACTAAATCCTTTTTCAGCCGCTTTGAATTTTATAGAGTCCAATCTTGTCTTGGCATCTGAGAGTTTGGGTTTATTAGCCTCGGCTATTTTATGTGCAGCCGCCCGTTTCTGCAATTGTTGAAACTGCTGGTGAGAATAATCTTCTGCTTTGTTTTTCTTACTGTCATTCGATGTATTTTTCACACTTTTATAAAAAACCAGCAAGTTGACTTTGGAGTCCGATTGAATATCTTTTTCCTCCATCTTAAATTCAAAATCGTAATCGACAGGGATAATCACATCTTTTAAACTGAGCTCTTGAAAAATAATACTAGCCCCTTTTACCATTTTTATATTCTTTGGCGATTTTCCTATTTTGAATTCTCTAAAAATAGCATTGACTTCAGCTTGGTCATATTCCGCTTTAGCGCTCATTTGGATATTGGCTTTCTGAACTAAATCATCTGAAAGACAAACCTGATAGTAATTCCCAGGAAAGAATCTCGTATTGTATCCCTGATTAAATTCATTAACAGGTAGGATGGTATGGTTTGACAAGCTGTATCCTTTTTTAGCCATCTCTTGCTCAATCCTTTGAGCAACTGCATTCATCATCGCATCTGACTGTGCATTGGTAGCAGCAGGTTTTTGTTGTTGCGAAGACTGCTCACGCTCTTTGAGCACTTTTTCAATTTCTTGATGGTAATATTGTTCAAGGTCATTCTTAGTAGTGTTGCCTTGGATATGTTCTGTACTTTTGTAAAAAGTCATGAACAAAAATTTCGAATCTTCTTTGATGTCTTTTTTTGCCATTGTGAATTGCATCTTGTAATTCACGGGTTTGAGAACGGCACGCATCAATATATCTTGCTCAATATAACCTGAGGTCAATTCTGACTTTACACTTTCGGGATGCGCTCCTTGTTCAAAAAATTTGATGGTCTTATCCATCTTCTCTTTGTTATAAGCAGCAATTGCTTCCAGTTGGAGTTGACTATTTCTTTTGCCATCATCCGCAATGAT
>JBCCJE010000114.1:0-10085 GCA_039027925.1 Bacteroidota bacterium | reverse complement strand
TTAAAAAGTTAGTTAATTTGAATGAAAATTAGTTTTAATTATTTTTAGTACTCTAAAAGTAGTTGTAAACGGAGGGCAGTCAAATTTTCGTAGCGGCGTTTTTGTGACGTTAAATTTCGTTAATTGGAGGTTAAAAACCCCATAAATACTAACTTTGGGCGTGTTTATTGTATATATTCATTTCAAAATTATGTGTGCCCTAAGCCTATTCAGCAACCATAAAAATTAGTGTAAAATGACATTTTCAAAATTTTTGCTACCTCTTACATTAGGTATATTTTTAATGAGTTCGTGCAAAACCAAATTAACTCCATTTACCCAACAGCTCTACGAAGAACAGCAATGGACAGACGAAGAACTAAAGCGAATTCAATTTTATATTTCCGAGGACATCGTATTGTTTCGGGAACTGAGAAAAGGGGATTCACGCATTGTTTCGGGCGAAATAAAAATCAGAAACGGTAGAAAAGTAGATGAGGTCGTCATCAAAAAAGGAACACCGGGTGTCCTACTTTTTAGACCCAACGAAGATAAATTTGCCATTAGCTTCGAAGAAGGGAACGACGAGCGATACTTGGTTTTTGGGCCAAGTAGAAAACGGGGACGCAACGGAAAATATGGTTTGCTTTCCAAGGACTGGGGGCGTCGCTTTGGTAAAGTGACTTACGGGGGGCGCATCTACAACGCTACCTCCAATAGTGCCTACGCAGCGCTGATGGTTGATCTCAAAAGATTAAAAGATACCGAAGTGCGCTCCCGAGTAGCCAAAGGACGAAAAGTGGATTAATCTATTAAGAATTTTCCCACTTTCTTTTTAAGTCCGCACGTTAGTTCCATTTTGTGTATCCGATAAAAGCCTTTGCCAATATCTCCTTTTGGCAAAGGCTTTTTTGTTATTTTTGCCCCACTATTTTATTTTTTCATTTAAAACAAACAGATGTCAGGTTACGGATTATTGTTTTTGTGGTTTTCTATTTCGATTATCTTTTCTTTTCTGTGCTCGGTGTGGGAAGCCGTTTTGCTAAGTATCACCCCTTCGTACGCAGAACTAAAATTACAGGAAGGGACTACGCTCGGCAAAGATTTACAAAGTTTTAAGAAAAATATTGATCGGCCGCTTGCGGCAATTTTGACACTCAACACCATTGCACACACGGCGGGGGCTATCGGAGTAGGTGCTACCGCAACGGCTATTTGGCCCGACAACGAAGTGATGACGGGGGCAGTAGTACCCGTAGTGATGACTTTAGCTATTTTGTTTCTTTCCGAAATTTTTCCAAAAACCCTAGGTGCCAATAACTGGAAAAGTTGGGCGCCTTTTACTGTCAAAAGTTTGAAGGGCATCATGTTCGTCTTAGCACCGCTGATTTGGGTGAGCCAATTCATTACTAAGGCACTCAAAAAAGAAAAAAATAAAAGTGTACTCAGCAGAGCCGACTTTACTGCCATGACGGAAATTGCAGCTAAAGGAGGAGAACTCAAAGAAAGTGAGTCAACAATCATTCGCAATTTGTTGAGCTTCAATACTATTTTTGCAAAGGATGTCATGACGCCCCGTACCGTAGTCGTTGCGGCAGAAGAAAACACTACGATCCAAGATTTTTATGAAAAAAATAAAAACCTTCGATTCTCTCGCATTCCTCTATTCAAAAATTCCAAAGATAATATCACGGGATATTTTCTAAAAGATCAACTACTAGCTGCCTTAATTGATAATCAGGGAAACGCACCGCTGAGTAGTATCAAAAGAGAGTTGATGATTGCCAACGAAACGTACCCGATCCCCCAACTCTTTGATAATTTTACGGAGAAAAGAGAGCATATCGCTTTAGTGGTGGATGACTTTGGAGGTATGTCAGGATTAGTGACCATGGAAGACGTTATCGAAACTTTGCTAGGATTAGAAATCGTAGATGAGTTTGATAAGACCGAAGACATGCAAGCACTAGCGCGACTTCAATGGGAAAAACGAGCAAAAGATCTGGGTTTGCTAGAAGAAGAAATCCCAGAAGAATAGCCTTAACCCATTACCCAAAAAAATGAAAATAGATCATCTCATTTTTGCAGCCCCGACCCTCGAAACGGGGATAGACGTCATTGAAGAAAAACTAGGTATCCGACCAATATTTAGTGGGCAACACCTAGGGCGAGGTACACACAATGCCTTGCTGGCCCTAGGCGATGGGGTTTACTTGGAGGTTATCGCTCCTGATCCTTCACAAGATATTGCTCCTCCACTTTGGATGAAAACCCACCTCGCTACCACCCCTCGCTTGTGGACTTGGGCTGCCAAGACCAATCATCTAGTACGACTAAAGAAAATAGCAACCTTACATAACCTTCCTTTTGGGAAAATTGAAAGTGGTACACGCACCCAACCCAACGGTGAGGTGTTGCGTTGGCAGCTAAGTTTGCCCGTCGAAGAAAATGAGGGAGGCATTATTCCTTTCTTTGTGGATTGGGCAAAAACGACGACCCACCCATCAAAAGTACTTCCGCAAGCAGGTAGCATTGTTCAACTCAAAGCCTACCATCCTTACCCCGTCTCCCTCCAAGCACAAATGGAAAAATTAGGTCTTGATTTAATTTTTGAAAAACATGAGCAAATGTTCCTAGAAGTGACGATGGAGACCTTGGATGGAAGCTATGTGAAATTATAGCTCGGGCTGGTCAATCACTATAATGAAAAGACTTTTCCCTATTTTCGCATCCAAACAGTTTCTAATTTTTTCCAATGAATCAAAACTTAAAAATTATTTCTGCGGGAGCAGGTTCTGGAAAAACCTATCGCCTGACATCCGAAATGGTCGAACTGCTCAAAGGTGGTGTTCGGGCAAGCGGTATCATCGCTACAACTTTTACCAAAAAAGCAGCGGCAGAATTACAAGAGCGGGTAAGGGTTCGATTGTTAGAAGAGGGGCTGACTGATCAGGCCGATGAACTAACCAATGCTTTGATAGGCACGGTACACGGATTAGGGGTAAAGCTGCTAAGACGATTTGCATTTGAAGCGGGCGTATCTCCCGACGTAGATATTATTGCCGACGAAGATCAACAGGTAATGTTCAATAAAAGTTTGGCGACCGTTTTGACCGTAGATAAGATGGAAGCTATGGATCGCTACACCAACAGTTTAGGGTTGAATAAGAAAGGAGCTTACGATTGGAGGAAGAAAGTAAAAGAACTGACCGACGTTGCTCGCTCCAATGATTTTTCAATAGAGGTTTTAGAAAAAAGTAAAAAGAAATCCTACGAAACCTTTAAAGTTTTTTTAGGGAAAAAATCAGATCGTGATCCCGATGCGTTCAAAATGGAATTATCAGCGAAGATGGAGGAAGCCATTCTACGATTAGAAAATAATGAAGACGAAACCAAAGTGACCCGTAGCGGCATCGAGACCTTAAAGTCCCTACGCAATGAATTGAACTTGCGTGGTAATTTGGATTGGCACAAGTGGGTCAAAATTTCCAAACTCAAAGTAGGTGCAAAAAGCAAAGACGACGTTGAAGAACTTAAAGCGATTGCTCTAGCTCACGATACCCATCCACAATTTCATCAAGACATCGAAAATTTCATTAATCAGATTTTTGACATAGCCATCGAAGCTATTCAGGAGTACGAGAGCTACAAAAAACAACGGGGGCTGATTGATTACATTGACATGGAAATTCAAGTGAAACGTTTGTTGGATCATCCCTACGTAAAAGAAGTGTTACAAGAGGAATTGGACTTGTTGATGGTTGATGAGTTTCAAGATACAAGTCCCATTCAGTTGGAAATATTTTTTAAACTTTCCCAAATCGCAAAATATTCCGTTTGGGTCGGCGATCCAAAACAATCTATTTACGGATTTCGTGGGGCTGATCCAAAATTGATGCAAGCCATCATCGAAAAGATGGGTGGTGTCAAACCCGAAGACATTCAAGAATATTCTTGGCGATCAAGAGAGGACATCGTTTTTGCTACCAATGCAATTTTCACGAAAGCATTTTCTCAACTCCCTGATAATCAAGTAGTTCTAAAACCCAAGCGATTGAAAATGGCTACGGCGGAAAGCAAGAACAAAGTGAGCGAACCCATCGAAGTAGGAGAGGCAATTCATCATTGGCACTTCGAGGCGGACGTGGCAGGCAAAAGATTACCGGGAAGACCGTGGATGGAAAATAGTATTGCCAACGCCGTAAAAGGAATGTTAGAAAAAGCTCCCTTAGTTTTTCCGAAGGATGGCGACGAGTGGCGCGCACTCCAGCCGGGTGATGTGGCCATTCTCTGCCGATCCAACGCAGCGTGTCAGTACATGGCCGATGCACTACACCAAGCAGGACTGAAAGCCGCAATTGCCAGAACGGGATTACTGCACACGGCGGAGTCCAAACTGATTTTAGCTTGTCTAAAGTATATGTTGAATAAGCGCGACTCTCTGTCTATTGCCGAAATATTAAAACTAGCCTCGGGAAAAAACATCGAAGAAATTATCGAAAATCGGTTAGCATTTTTAGAAAAAGAAGATACCAATTCTTCCCGCTGGGCAGAAGATGATTACTACGTCCAAAAGCTCAACGAACTTCGCAGAACGACCGTAGAGTTGAGTAGTGCCGAGTTATTGGACGTCGTTTTGGAAGAATTAGATTTGAGAAGAATTATTGCAAAGTGGGGAAAAGTGGAGCAACGATTAGACAACGTGGATGTCATGCGTCGGTTTGCGCTCCAGTACGAAGAGGCTTGTAACAGACTACACACGGCAGCTTCGTTAGGTGGTTTTCTGCTGTGGTTGAATGACTTAGGAAATGCGCAAAAAGACGTTCAGGGGTCGGGAGAAGGGAGTGATGCCGTTAATGTCTTAACGTATCATAAAAGTAAAGGGCTAGAATGGCCAATGGTGATTTGTCATAGTTTGGAAGGATCGTTACGGAGTGATGTTTTTGGGATGCACATCGTAGCGGAGTCGGATGAGATTGACTTGGAGCATATCTTAGCTAATAGATGGTTGCGATTTTGGATCAATCCCTACTCTGATCAAAGTGGCGGCACTGCCCTCCTCGAACGACTGTCAGCGAGTGAAGTCAGCAAAATTGCCAAAGAGCAAGCTTTGCAGGAGGAGGCGAGATTGCTGTACGTGGGTATTACTCGCGCCCGAGATTATTTAGTTTTTCCTACTCGCAAAAAGCCAACGTTGTGGTTGAATCGAGTGTGGCACGGAGGGGATGAAAAAATTCCATCGCTAGACGAAAACTTAGGAGAAACCCAATGGGAGTGGGGAAATGTCCTCTACAAGGATACTTGGGTGCAGTACTTTGGCAAAGACTTCGGTCACGCCGAAATGTCCGAGGAACGTATTCTTTTTTTAGGGGAAAGAAAAGGCACGTATCCTCATCCTAACTTGTATTGGGATTTGGCTAATGAACACCTTCCAAATATTCAAACGCAACTTGGAGCAATCACTAACTACGGAGCAAATCTTCCTCTGGCGGATAAGTCGGATGCCTATATCCAAGCCAAAATGGCCAAAGCATTTATCATCGCAGATCGGCTAACTTACGATCAGGACACTCGGTGGAAGATGGCAAGCGAGTTTGCAGAGCGTTTTGAACTGACAGATGCCGTAGATGAAAATACATTGTTACATTTTTCAAAAAAGTTTCTGAGCTACTTGGAAGATCATTTTTCAATTCAAAGAATCTATCGAAAATATCCCATTCGACATTTTTACCAAAAAAGACTTTTCGAAACAGTCATTGATTTTGTGCTCGAAACGGAACAAGGCATCATCATCATTCAAAATAGTGGATTTGCTGGTGATGCCAAAAAAATGAAAAACAAAGCCTTAGAACTGAGCGGTTGGCTCTTTTTAGCAAAATCGGCATTGCGTACTATTTTTCAAAAAGAAAAAATAAAGACGATGGTTCATTTTGTTTTGGACGGAACGTTGGTGACGATAGAGGCACGGGTGGCCGTAAAAAGTTGGCAATCGTAGTAAGTTTATTACTGCGCCATTCCTAAATTATTTTACAAATCATTTAGACATACTTTTAGAACTGAAAATTTATCTTGTCGTAAAAACTAAAGAAAACATATTTTTGGGAAAATGACGTTTAAGACCTGATGATAAAAATATACAACGGCAATGATAAGATTGAGTTTTTTGGATACCTTACCAAATACGTAAGTGTACTGTTGCTGTTTTTATCTTTTCAAATCAATGGTCAAGTTCGCTATACGCTCCAACTCCAACCGATAGATGAGTCTGAGCAATTTATCAAAAAAAATATTGAAGTTGCGCCTTCTTTTTCAGATTCCCTTTCCGTTCGTAATGAACTCTCTAACGTCCTGCTCCAATTGCACAATGAAGCCTACCTAGAAGCCTCCGTTGATAGTATTTATCGCTTCGAAAATATTTTTTATGCGCAAATTTATATTGGAAAAAAATACGAATGGGCTAGTCTGAAAAATGGCAATGTGGCGCCAGCATTTTTGTCGCAAGTAGGTTTTAGAGAGCGACTTTATCAAAATAAAGATTTTTATTATCAAGAGGTATTAAAGTTGCAAAAAGACCTGCTGACCTACGCCGAAAACAACGGCTACCCCTTTGCGGAAGTGTGGCTAGACAATATCCAGATCAAAGGAGGAAAAATAGCCGCTGAGCTTTTTATGAAAAAAAATAAGCTGGTGACCATCGAAGGAATCGAGATCAAGGGAGATGCAAAAATCTCCAAACGATATTTAGAAAACTACTTAGGGTTCAAAAAAGGTAGCTTATTCGATAAAGAGAAAATAAAAAATATTCGGCAGCGCATCAAAGAACTTCCCTTTGTACAGGAGGCCAAAAATTTGACAATAACATTTAAAGGGGACAAGTAGACGATCTTTCTATTTTTGAGAAAAAAAAATGCGAGTCGGTTCGATTTTCTAGTGGGGGTGTTACCGCGCAGCAATGTATCTCCTAACTCTGGTCAACGAAATTTTCTCATCACGGGAACGTTCAACGCAGACATGCAAAATCAATTTGGAGTGGGAGAGCGACTTTTTGCGGAGTTCCAACAGTTGTCGCCCGCAACGCAGCAGCTAGAGTTGCATTTTGCTTATCCCTACATTCTGAATTTTCCCTTCGGGATAGATTTCAAATTTGATTTGTACAAGCAGGATTCTAGTTACTTGCAGGTACAATCTGATTTTGGCATTCAATATTTGTTGGAAGGTGGAAATTATTTAAAAGCCTTTTGGAATAACCAAACGACCAACTTACTCACCGTCAACGAATCCCAAATCATTGCCGCCCGAAGACTTCCCGCCGATCTGGATGTGACGAACTCTATTTTTGGACTAGAGTACAATTTGCAAAAACTGGACTATCGGTTTAATCCCCGTAAAGGTTGGGGGACAGTTCTCCGAGCGGGGGCTGGATTTAAACGGATTCGAGAAAACAATACGATTCTTGGATTGCAAACTTCCGATCCCGATTTTACTTTCCAAAGTCTTTATGATTCGCTCACCCTCCGTACTTTTCAGTACCAACTGCAAGGTCGGTTGGATAAATATTTTCCAGTACTCCAAAGAAGCACCCTCAAGGCGTCCCTACGCGCGGGGTGGATTATTTCGCCCAATGCTATTTTTCGGAATGAGCAATTTCGGATTGGGGGCAATCAAATTCTTAGAGGGTTCGATGAGGAATCTATTTTCACGACCAACTACGCTATCGGTACTTTAGAGTATCGCTTGCTGATCGGACAAAATTCCTACTTTTTTGTATTCGGTGATTATGGGTACATTGAGGATGTAACCAAGGACACCCGTTTTTTTGACAATCCCGTCGGCGTAGGTGGAGGGATTACCTTTGAGACCAATATTGGCGTATTTGGATTTAGCTTAGCAGTAGGTAGGCGAAGAGAACTTCCTTTTGATTTTAGAAGTGTGAAGACGCACTTCGGGTACGTGAGTTATTTTTAGATTTTACGCTCACAGGGTAATTTCGAATCGAATATCGTCAACTTATGAGGAAGCAGCACTCACCTAAATAACGATAACACTCGCAACACTATCGAATTGAATTTTTTCACATGCAAATAAGGCGTTTGAACTGCTCCAAAACTGCGTCGCACTTTTGTGATTGGCTCAATCATACTTCCCAAAAAATCAAACGTCTGCTTCCCCAAGACATGCTTCGAATACTCGATCAAATACCAAGTCAAATAAATACCTGCGCCACTACTCCTTAGCTTATCGTCGTCGCCGACCATGGAGAGGTAGGCGGTATGGTCATCCCAAATTAGGTAGGCAGCAGAATGAATCCGATCTTCCGCATCAATAGCAAAAAACATTTTTCCTGCCTTATTTTCACTAAGGGCTTGATGGTATTTTTTGAGAAAATCTAAAGTAAAAGGGGGAGCTATCCCTTGCCGATTGAAGGTTTTTTTTTGGATAGTGTAAAAGTCAGCTACGCTTTTGTCAGTTGTGAATTTGATGATTTTTTTTGCTTTTGTAATTTTATTGTTACGATAATTAGAGGATACGTTTTTATAAATCGTTTCGAGAGGTTTTTCCAGATCAAGGATAAAAGTATATCGAGGTCTTACCGTAAACTTTTCCCAAAAATAAGGTAGTGCGTTTTTAAAATCTGGATGCAGGTGCTGCTCGAACCATCCTAATTTTGGTAGTGATTGAATGAGGCGTTGAGTCAGTTTTTGTTGCTGTTTTGAGGTGTTGATTTTTTTTGGAAAAAAAGGTCCCCAATATCTAATTAGAGTAGGAATGCTCGATACTGGTATTCCAAATTTTTGTTTGACCTCAAAAGGCATTGTCGCCGCAATCTCATTTCCTTTTTTCACTAGCACAACATCCCAGCCCTTTTCTCCACAAATCGTATCCAAATACCACGGTTGAGAAAAAATGGGAACACCACTCTCTCGCTCACAAAAAAATCTATACGTTGCTTGATTACTCAATGTTTATTTTAGTTGATGAAGTATTTCGATCATTTTTGAATGATAACGAAGCACATGAAAATAGGGAGTTTGAGTTGCTCCAAAGTCTCGGCGAACCTTCGTGATAGGCTCAATCATACTGCCTTCGAAATCAAATTGCTTTTTTTGTAACAATTCTTTTGCAAACTGGATAGCGTACCAGATTAGCAAGATGCCTGCTCCACTTTTTCTGAACACAGGATCATTGCCTAGCATGTGCAAATAGGCAGTTGTCTCATCCCAAATCAAATATAACGCAGCGTGAACATTTCCCGCTTGATCTTTGGCAAAGAAGATTTTTCTTGATGCTTTTTCTTTGAGGAGCTCATCGTATTTTTCTAAAAAATCAAAAGTGTAGGGAGTTTTGAGGTTTTGTCGAGCAAAGGTTTTTTCTTGGAGCGCGTAGCATATTTCGAGTGGTTCATCTTCGGTGACCGAGATGCGCCGCTGTGCTTTTTTAATTTTGTTATTTCGATAGTTAGGACTTATATTTTGGTAAATTTCTTCGAGACTTTGTTCAAGATCAATGATAAAAGTATAGCGAACTAAAGTCATAAACTTTTCCCAATGTAGCGGAAGTGCATTGGTCAAAGATGGATGAAAATTTTGCTCAAAGAAACTAACTTTAGGTAACTGCGCCAACAACGCACGCATCAGTTTTTCTCTTTGCTTACGAAATTTTTTTGGGAAATAAGGACCGAGATAGCCCGTTAATTTTGGCATCCTAGCGAGTCGGAAACCTAGCTTTTTTTTCAGTTGATAAGGCATCGTGGCGGCTACTTCAGTTCCTTTTTTGACGATCAAAACTTCCCAACCTTTTTTTCCACAAACGACGTCCAAATACCAAGGTTGAGAAAAAATAGGAAGGTCTTTTTCTCTTTCGCAGAATTTTTCGTATATCTCTTTGTTGGTCATTTTATGGCAAAACGTAAAGGTAGGAATAGCTCAATAATAACTTATAATTCTTGGCTGTTTTTATAATTCATAATCCCCCGAGACTTCGGGGCAGGCATAATTCTTCATCCATGAAATACTACTCCTGTCTTTTTCTTTTATTTCTTTTTGGAAAAACGTTGGCGCAAATCCCCTTTCAGATACAAGGTGGTGTGATAGATGCGCAAACCCAAC
>JBCCJE010000113.1:0-10106 GCA_039027925.1 Bacteroidota bacterium | reverse complement strand
CATTTATCCATTTCAAGATTTTATGTGCAGTTATAGATTTTCCGTTGTTAGGTATTGAAATATTTCGTTCGCTCAAGATTGGGTGTAGAGAATATTCTACATTATGCGAGATTGCTTCATTCCCATACTCAAATAATCCCCTTTCTATTGAAGTTGAATTATTGAACCCCCAAGTTTTGAGAAGGTAATAGGTAATTATTTCGATAATTGTTCCCAACGCTCTACCTGCGGCTTTCTTTCTATCTTGGGTATAATGAAAAACTTTCTCCCCAAGTGCATTTTGTAATTTATCTACTGATTCGTATGCCATAATTTTTATTGTAAAGGTATAGTTTGTTTTTCTTTTTTTGGGATGTAGGTTGTACCGTTAGAAAAACAAAAAACCCAACTCGCTTTCTACTACGAGTTAGGCTTCACAAAAAATCAAATGTTATCTGCTACAGATCAAATGGTCCAATCACCTCCGTTCCGTTATTCTGAAGATTTCCGTAAACGACGTATTTCGTTCCAGCTTCGTTGAAGAGAATAAAGAAGCGATCATTCCCGATGTAAAAACCAATCGCTGCTCCAATGTCAGGAATCTTAGACGATACACTATAATCGGGTCCCCATTGATAGAGGTCATACACGCTTCCAAAACCTTGGGGATTGTTGTTGTACTTAGCGTATTTTGTTCCTTCCTTATTGAATACATATCTAGTAGATGGCCCAAGAGGATCTTTGCTATTAAATCCGATAGCACCTACTCCGACGAGATTAAATGGGCCAGTACCATTAGCTAGATCAGAGATTGGTCTGGGGTCTGTCCAATTATTACCGCCGAGTAGATAGGCATATTGCGTACCCGAAGCATCGAAGGCTTGCACCGTCAAATTGCCATTTTGGTTACCTTCTAGATTACAAGCTGCTCCAATTTTATCAAACGGACAGGCTTCATTACCCAACTCGTTGATGGAAAAAGGCCCTTCTAGTGTTCCCGTGTTACTTCTCAAAAATTGTGTTCCTGCCTTATTGATGAGGATAAATTCTGTTCCGTAAGAATTGTAGGCAGCTCCTACGGGACCAAAAGCAGTCACTACATTTCCTGTCCAATGCTCGGTGTAGGGAGGTGCGCCATCGGCACCCGCAGGTTTACAGTTGGTCACATCGTAAGAGGTAGCTAGCTGCGTACTCACGATTTGGTTATCGTACACACTTCTCACCACGTAGGAAATGGGTTTGCCCGCCTGAATACTTGAACTTTCTGCCAGCAAAGTAGCCAACTCATTTAAGTCGGTTGTCCCAACTGTCAAAAGAGAAGAACTCGCCAAACCACCGTAGGCAAAAACGGTGATGCTGAGATCATCTAATTCTGATAAATAACTGGTTTCCACCTCGGCGTCCACCTGCGTAGCAATTCCGTTAAACGAGCCATTGATAGCGGCATCCATTTCCGTAACGGAAGAACTAGACTCTACTAGCATGTAGTAGATTCGACCGTAAGTTACATCAGAAATATAAGCAGCAGGGTTTCCGTCGCCGACGTACCTCGCTAAATCATCGGGTGTGACGTCGGGTGCAAATAATCCATCCAAAGAAGTAGGTATATCAAAACTCATGGTGTAAAAGCTTTGATTCAAATTGACGATAAAACTGTTTTTGGAATTATCGGATTCGTAGCCTAGCTTGGCTTCCAAATCCACGAAGGTAGAATTGACATCAACTCCCAACTCCAAAGCGAATTGCTCCCGACTTTGGATATTTCTTATCTTGATATTAAAATTGGCGGGGACGACTCCCGTACTGCCCGCAATGATATTGTTGATGGCGTTGGTCACTTCGCTTTTAGAAACTTCATCCACCTCAAAAGTAGATTGAATATTGCCATCCACTACGTCCGTCGAGATTTTTCCTCCTGCCCTTGCTACGGCTACAATTTTTGGAGTAGCATCGTTGAGTGAGTTACCTTGCAGCAAGTTTCCTGGATAAATCACATTGGAGTTTGGAGAAAAAAGCGGAAACCCTTCGTTGCCGCCGGCCCCATCTTGGATGCTTACTGTCTCGGTGGTACATTCCCAAATAGTACCATCTACCATTTCCTGATAGATATCCGTGATGGTAGCTTCCTCTTGTTGGGTTGGATCTTCAAAACCTCCTCCGTTGTCAATTACGGCTCGGAAGGAATCTGGTTTGTCCATACCTTGTTTTTTACAACTGATAGAAAAAATAAATAAAAACATCGTAAGGGATAAGATGCTGATTGCAGACTTTTTCATAATATTTGATTTTTTAAAAGTTCTTCAAAATTTTGATTGAATCACCATCAAATATCACGAGGGAGAAAAAGGTTACCCTTGATGATCTAATTTTTTCTTTGCCCTAATCACACTCAGGGTTTGTTGCGTAATGCCTAAAAAAGAGGCAGTACTACCGAGGGAGACTCGATAGTGAAGGTCGGGGTACATTTCGAGGAAGGTTTTATATTTATCTTGCGCTGTTTGAAATTGTAGGAGGTTGAGCTTTTGGGAAAGCAAATCTATCATGTGCATAGCAAATTCAAACATCAGGCGACTTAGCTTAGGGAATTGCTCTTCAAGGTTTAAAAAATCTTCGTATAGAATAACTTTTACGCTACATTCTTCTATTGCCTCCCATTGGTAACGCTCCGTTTTATTATGATATAAAATGCTATTAATTGGAGCGATGAATTTATTTTCATCAAAAAAGAAATGGGTAATGTCCTTTCCTTCATCGTAGTAAAATGTTCGAAGCAAACCTGACTCAATAAACAGAATCCTTTTGGAATATTTATTTGTTTCGGGAATAACATCTTTTTTACGAATGATTTCATCTTTGAAGGCATCGTTGATAATGATACATTCTTCCTTCGTAAAAAGATTTTTGGAACTTAGAAAAGCATCAAGATTCATTCAACTATTTAATTTTGTATTTTTCCGTTAGGGATAAAAGTACAAAACCTAAATTACCTGGCAAAGTCAAGCTATCTTGATTCATTAGTTAATCTCATTACTTACATTTTCAAATCCTTCCCCTCGAATCTCCACCACATCTCCCACTTTTAAAAACGCTGATAAGTCTCCACCTAATTTTGTAGAAAGTTTTTTATACCGATCGAATCCTAAAAGATTAGCCAATCTCACTAAATGCCTCGGCGTGGCTACCGCAACGCCTCCCGGTGTGCCTGTCAAAATCATATCTCCCCGATTCAAAGAAACATTGGGATATTTTTGTTGGATAAACCGCAACATTTCCAAAGGTGTAAATATCATGTTATCTGTCGTTTGGGATTGACGAACTTCGCCGTTCACGTAGGTTTCTATTTTAATACAAGGGATGGAATTAGCCGTAGGTTGATTTGGAATCCACACTTGATCGGTCATGGGTAGGAAGCCCCTAAAACTTTTAGATAATCCCCAGAAATCGTATTTTTGAGGGCTGCCCTCTCCTAGCAATCCAACACTCCTAGAGGATAAATCGTTAGCGATAAAAAATCCTAGCTGAGGAATGAAGTCATTATTTTTTAAATCTTGGGGCGTTATACTTTCCAGTAAAACCATTCCCATCTCCACTTCGTAATCCAACATGGGAGAAAGATTTTCAAAGTCTGTTTTTAATTTTTCACCAACTTCTTTTTCGAATTGTTCGACGTTACGAATGAGTTGATTTCTTGTCGGAAAATCTATTTTGGCTTGATGACTGGTAATTGATTTCAAATCTTTTTTAAAAATGGGCGGCAATGCTTTGGGATCATATTCGGCGGCAGTTTCTATCAAATGTTTGCTGTACGTCAGCCCCATTCCGTAAATATTGGTAGGTGTGGGCAGACTATCTTTGGAAATGTAAGTGCCGTCTTTTATATCCAAACAGGTAAACTCCGCAGGCGAAGGCACTACCGAAAGTGGACGGAAAAGATAATAGGCTAAACCCACCAATCCGATTAGGATAGTAGCTAATATTATTTTTTTGATATTCATGATGTTTTGATTACGCAAGTGATTGAATTGGATTTAATAAACACAGTTTATTCAGGATAAGATCAATATTAACTCGAAGTGTTTCTGGATGCCAAGCAATTTGTCCATCTGGACGAACTAATAAAAGTGGTACTCCATCAATATCATAAAATGCTTTCTCTAGTGCATCCTTTGGTTGACTTTGTAGTTGTCTTGTTACATTGACCACTTTAAATATAACCTTGAGCCTTGAACTATAATTTTCAATATTTCTATTCCACCATTCCTCTCCCTCATCATCACACAATAGCGTAAACTTATCAGGGTGCAACCAATCGTGAGAGCTTATTTTTTTCCCATCTTGATAAATCCAAAAATGAGGAAAACGAACGCCTGGTTCTATGGAAGGTTCATACTGACTCACTTTTTGCTCTGGTAAATAAGTAGATTCATTAAAAAAAATAGCGCCTTTTTTATAAAAATATCCCAAGTCCAAACCGATCCTATCAAAGTGCTCAATTTGATCTTTGATGACTGACTTTACCTTTTGATGTAACTTTGGCTGGCTTGGAATGGCTAATACTTTTTTGGACAGCATTTTAATCAATCTTTTTTTCAACACATTCGTCCAGCTTTTGGGAATGGCTTTAAAAATAGTGCTGTTCTCCACTTTTGCTTGCCACTCCAAGGCTTGGGGATTTAGTCCCATAGACTTGGGCACTTCCCAAATTTTATGATAATTGCGTAAACTTTCCGCAGTATTTAATTCGATGACGGGACGGCGTTCGGATTCATAGCTGTCTAATAATCGGGGATTGGCGTTGCCATTAATCACCATCGCTAATTTCCAACAAAGGTTTTGCACATCACCGATTCCGGAGTTCATGCCCAATCCTCCCGTAGGAGGAAAACGGTGGGCAGCGTCTCCAACAAGAAACGCACGTCCTTTCCTAAATTGATGAGCAACCTGACTAGTCATTCGCCAAAAACTAATGGAATCAATCTCCAGAGGAATGGAATGATCTCCCAAGGCGGTCAAAATTCGATCTTTTAAAATTTCCTCGGTGAATTGTTCCTTCTTTTCGTGGGGGGTAAAAATCGGAAAATGATACACCCAACGTTTTTCGATGTGATGGGCGATAAAAGTACCTGGTGCCGCTGGATTCATGATCCAATATAGCTTGGCTGGTTTTTTTACATAATCCCTCAAATTTAATTCAAAGTACACGCTGATGAAGTCATTGATCTTTTCAGCACCTATCATCGGAATACCTAAAAACTTTCGACTTCGACTTCCTGCCCCATCTGCACAAATCACAAACTTACTTTTGATGCTGTAATTTTGTTTTTTCTCAATGTCAAAAACCTCACTTGTAATTGTATTGTTATTTTCTTCCATACTTTCCCATTGATGACCAAGCAGCAATTGACTTTTCGAACAATCCGTCAAGCGTTTCCGCATCAATTTTTCCAACTCTGTTTGAGAAAGATTAAGGTAGGGTTCAGGAGACGCTAAATGAGCTTTGTATTTTTCATCATTGCCACCTGCCAGCAAATCTATTTCTCCCAATTCGTGATTGATCGTATGTCCAAATAAAATCCGTGAGGCATCCTCGTGTGGGGAGGCTTCTGCTTTGAGTTCATCGAGTGTAAATCCTAATTGACATAAAATCTCGATGGACCGCGCACTTAGTTCATGTGCTTTTGGATGTTTGGAAATCTCCAATCTTCTTTCTAATACGATAGTTGATATGCCCAGTAAATCCAAATAAATGGCGCTTACCATTCCTGCGGGACCTCCACCTATAATGAGTACATCTGTGTTGTTTGGGTTTTTCATATCAAGCGACGTTTACTGTGTGATAAAATGGTTCGACTTTCTTTTTTATCCAAAAGTAAGCGATCACTAAAACGACGGATAAAACGGAAAAGACAAAGATATTTTCATCCACACCTAATATTTCAACATGGTAGCGATGATCGGCTATTTGTCCTTCGTAAACGGGAACAAAAAGGATTCCTACCCAAAAGCCTAGCAAGTGAGTCGCCTGCCACAAACAAGACAAATACAAATGAGATAGCTTAAATGGTTTTCGAAACCAGATGAAATACATATTGGCTAAGCCAGAGAAAAACATATATCCAAGCAACCAAGCTAGGTGTACTCTAGCGTGTCCGACCCATTCGGAGTTCATCAGGTGAGAATGCCCTGTGTCTTTGATGATGGGGCCAAAAAACTCAAATACTCCGATGGTGAGCAGTATCTTAGCTATGAGCAAATTCCTTTTCATATCTATTTGTTTTGTTTGTTATATAAATTTTAAAGCACTTGGATAAGAAGGATCTTCTCATAAAACTATCTTATTACAAAGTTCACCCTCTATCGTAATTTTAAACACAGAGACATAGAGAACACAGAGATTTTTTTCGAAAAAAACAAGAACCTAAGTGCTCTATTTGTCTATGTGATAAGCAATCAATTTATTTGAGAAAGTCCTATTTGGATAAGTGAATTTATGGAGCATAGAAAGAAAAGAAGAGTAAATTGAGGATGATGTGGTGAAATGGATGAAAGTGTTTGTCTTATTTTATAAAGTGATAAAAAATTGATGGATTCTTGAGCAAAACTGAGTGAGAGGTTTGAAATTGAATGACATCAACCTAGCGGTAGTCTGAGCGGGTAATTTCAAATTCCCCGCTCAGTTTTCTTGGAATTCATAAAACCCACGGGGGAAATTTGAAATTACCCCGTGAGAGTAACAAAAATTTATTGACACGCTGTGGATTCGTCAAAGGTGATTCCTCCCGTATTCGAGTAATACTCATCACAGCCTGTGGTGTTGATATTGCCAGTATTGTCATAAGCAAAATCCTGAACAACCACTCTTCGAATTTGCAAACCTGACCAAGAAGAAAAACCAGTTCCAGCTTGGATGGAAAACGTTCCATTAATAACTCCATTCGTTGGATTTTCTACTACAAAATTTCCATCATTCTCCGCATCAAGCGTTACGGGATTGCCTGTACCGTTTCCAGCGTCGTGTCCATCAATAGAAAAATCAGCAGGGTTGGTTGGATTGCCATTATTATCCTGACCGAATAAAATTAAACTGTACGCAGAGGAAGGATCTAATCCAGAGATTTCCCAATTCATAGATTGAGCAGGAGGTCCTGAAGGATTATTACTACAGCCTACGTTATTGTTTTCCCTAAAAAATACCACTCTTCTTCTGAGATTATCTGAACCATTAGACTGAAAAGTTTCATAATCAACATTACCTGTATTTAAAATAAATGTGATTCCATTTACTGTGATAGTAGGATTATTAAAACAGCAATTACTCAACTGACCACTTCCAACTTTAAGACCATCCCACAATCCTGATTGTCCAGGTAGTATAAGTCCTACATCATTACTTGGTTCACCTGATGGAGGGCCTGTATTGACTCCTCCATTATTGACATAACATAATCCTCCCCCTCGCTGAAAATCAAAAGATATGCTGGTCAAAGCATCAAAAGCCCTCACTCCCGAACCTACCGACGGAAAATCAGTAGTATAAATTTTTCCATCCGTAAAGCATCCACACACGTTGGGCTGAATGACTAAATCCTGAGCAGAAACGGAAAATCCCTGAGTGGGATCACCCGTAGTAGAAATACAGATGACACCTACCCCTTGATTAGTAGCATCAGCCGTACTGATCGTGTAAGGTTGGTTGAGAAGGGCAGAAGGATCAGTAATTGGAAAGGAGATCGTTGGCAGTAAAATGGAAAGGAAACCAGTCCCCGTAGCACCAAAGGTGTAAAGCGTTACCGCATTGGTAGAGGTATTCTCTACCGTAATATCTGCCCCAGCACCTGCTTGTATGATTTCTGATTCGTTGTATTGGAAGGTATAATCCCCAGAGGTTAAGAAACTAAAATTGTCCACTAAAAATGGTGTCATAATATGTTTTAAAATAATTAAATCGTCTGCGTCTCCGCCCCAAGTGGCGTTATTGGTTACCAATTCAAATACCAGCGTGCCAGCGTAAGTCTTCGTGATAGCACCAGTAACGACATCACAACTCGTACCATCCTCATCAAAAGTGAGGGTTAAGGTTTTAGTTCCAGGGAAACTTCCCGTAACCTCAGTATCGGGGCAAGCTCTGGTCTCGGCAGATTGTCCTGTGATGAAGAGGATATCTGGTTGTTCTACTAATTTTCGGACTAGTGGATGAATGAGATCAATAATGCTAGTAAGACTTTCATTGATTTGGTCTCGATATATCTGCTTGTTATCATTATCATCGTGAATACTTTCCTCCTCTAATTCTTTTACAGAATAGGGATTATAAGTATCATGTCCTCTATTTTTACAGTTTGAAAGAAAGATTAGGAAGCATGCAATCATTAAGAAAAGTTGTTTGTAAAATTTCATGACGTAAGTAATTTGGCTTTTAAGGGAGTAGGCAATAAATAATCTACCTCAATTTTACGAAGCTAGTTTTTTCTCAGACAAGGCAAAAAACGTAGGCGAACCCTGAGGTTCGGTGTCCCGAGTGCTCGGGATTAACGCAGTATGAGGAGAAAATAGCGAGTAAAATGGGTAGATTATTTTTTGCCTACTCCCTAGAATTCTAGGTTCTGATTTAAATGCGACTGCAAGGAATAGGAATTAACTAACCATGGAAAGAAAAGCTAGATGGGCTTTGCATAAATTGATAAAATGATGAGAAAAGCTTGCCCCACTTTATAAAGTGATAAGAAGTCGCCTGATTTCAGGGCATTTTGGTCGTTTTTTTAGTTAAGTTGCACACTCAAATATTTGCTTCAAATCAAATTTTTTAAAGTATGAGTTCAGACCTTTTTGTGTTACGAGCCTCACTACAAATGAGCACGCTAGTGGTCTGTTTCTTTAGTATGGTTTATTTAGGATCCATCAGTTGGAAAAAAAATAAATGGCTAGTACTTATATTTTTTATCCACTTTTGGACTACATTTATTTTTTTGATGAGTAGTCATGGATATGCGATCATACCCGATCATTCATTTCTATTAAGCCCCGCACCGTTGATGTTATTTTTCCCAACCTTGTATTTCTATACTCAAGATCTGGTTCAACCCAATAAAATTTCATTTGTAGAAAGATTGTTACATTTTCTTCCATTTATCATCTTGTATGTAATGGGAACTATAGTGGGCATGGATGCCCCCATGGCAACTTTGAAAATAGAAGCCAATGCTTATTTCATGATCACCTTCATTGTAGCCAATTTATTAGTGACTTTACTGTATAGCTTTTTCATTTTCCGATTAGTGAGACTTAATCAAAATAAGTATCAAAATGATTACGCTAATAATAATATGTTCCTGTCCTTATCATGGATTCAATGGATGGTTAGCTTTTTAATTTTGATGCCTTTCTTTGGAATATCTGGTTACTTACTTTGCAATTCACCTTATGTCGAAACGAAACTCTTAGTCATTTCTATCAGCATGCTTCTAGCCATGTTGATTTTAGCTTTTTTCACTTATCGCCAACCCACATTATACAGAGAGGAGGAACTTGATTTGGAAATCCTAGAAGCTAACATTGCAGCAATAAAAGCTACTAAACAAAATACCAAACCCACCATTTCTGATGAAGAACGACTCGCTTCTATTGCAAAAATCGAATCTTACTTTAGCGAAGCTAAGCCTTATCTTGATCCTAAAATTCGTATGCCTGAATTAGCTAGGGCACTCAACATTCCTCGACATGTATTTTCTTCTATTATCAATGAACACTATCAAATGAATTTCTTTAATCTTATCAATCAGTATCGGGTAGAACATGCTAAGGCTTTACTACGGGATAAAAAAAATCAATTTTATACCCTAGAAACTATTGGCGAAATGGCTGGCTTTAATTCGCGTTCTACTTTTAATAAACGCTTTAAAGAATTTACGGGCATGAGTCCGAAGGAGTATCAGCAAGATGCTTGACGCTTATAACAGAGTATTTACGCCAAAGCTCTAGCTCCTTGTTTATTGAGTGTTTGAGGTTATGTTTACTCAACTTTATAGACCCGCAAATTAGAAGTCAATAGTTGGTGGTTCTACGTTTGACTTTCCTGAATGTGAGTTGATTGTTATAATTGCCTAACGGTAGGCAGGTGTCGTCCCTCT
>JBCCJE010000112.1:0-10109 GCA_039027925.1 Bacteroidota bacterium | reverse complement strand
TCCACCCCCAACCCCCGCCAGCGGGGGAGAGGCGTCCTGCACACTCGCAGACAGTGTACAAAAATTTAACAGTAGAACCCTCTCAAAGATAGAACCAATCACCCCTGCCACAGACCGCCGCTAAGTTGGTGATATTCAATAGAAAATTACCCACCCAGACCAAAAAATAATCAAAATGATAGACTGGGAAAATCCAACAGTACTAGAAGGTAAGAAAGTAATATTAGCTCCATTAGAAAAAGAACACAAGTACGATTTGATTGCAGCGGCAAAAGACGGGAACCTCTGGGAATTATGGTACACCTCAGTACCTTCCGAAAATAATATTGACGAATACATCAACGCCGCATTACGTCATCGCCAAAATAAAACGGCTCTTCCCTTTGTCGTGATTCACAAAGCTACCAATTCCATCATTGGTTCTACGAGGTATTGTAATGTTGATAGGGTTAATCGAAGAGTAGAGATCGGATATACTTGGTACGCCAAGTCTTTCCAAAGAACTGGAATCAATACCGAATGCAAATATTTGTTACTCCAACATGCCTTCGAGACGTACGAGACCATTGCTGTCCAATTCCAAACCAATTGGTTTAACTATAAATCGAGAAATGCCATCCTGAGACTTGGCGCAAAACAAGATGGGGTGTTGCGAAACCATCGGATAGATCAAAATGGCTATTTGAGAGATACCGTTGTGTTTTCAATAATTAACTCCGAGTGGAAAACTGTAAAAAGATCCCTTGAATTTGAAATGAAAAAATATTGAGTTTAAAATTTGATTGACCAAAAGACCGAGCAGGTAATGGGAAATTTAATGTCGTCAAATTAGCGGCAGTTTGCGGAGGTAATTTCAAATTTCCGCCATGAGCTTAATGAACTCAAAGAAAACTGCGAGGGGAATTTTGAAATTACCCCCGCAGACTGCTGCTAAGTTCAATGGGAAATCACCTGCTCAAATCCACCTCCACGTAATAAGCCCCGAACTCTGCACCAGCATCATCCGTAAAAGTCGCCTTTAGATTTGCTTTCCCTTTTTTCAATTTCAAATTAAATTCAAAAAAAATATTCTGCGTAGCTTGGGTAGCAATCAAGGTTTGACCCTGAATTTCAATTGTTGCTGACTTCAATTCCATACCAACTCCAATTGGGTAGGGCTGACCACCATCTACCTGTTCTCCTTTTGGGACGGTAGCGGTGAATGTCATATTTTGATCGGGAGGATAACGATAGAGTTTGATTCGGTAATCACCAGCTTCCGCTACCTCCAACCACCAAGTTCCGTTTCGTGACTTCCCCGTTCGGATATGTTGTTGATGCCACGGCGGATCTCGATCGGTGTGCCAATCGTGACAAGTGAGTTGTGTAGGATTTTCTTCTTCCGAACCGATGATGATTCGATTTTCCAATTTTAAATCTGCTTGTAAGGAAGCCCACCAAGTGTCGTAACCTTGCGCTAACTGTTGAGTAATTTCGGGATATTGCAGCAGCACATTTTCTTTTTGGCTAGGATCATTTTTGAGATGATATAGTTCTTCGTTATTCACCAATCTCCAGCTACTTAACATAACACTTGCATTTTTCCATTTGATGGGAAAATCGTTGCGTTGGGTATCCGAGATGAGGATGCGTTTGTTCAGTTCTTCTTGTTTCCCCGCTTGAATCAAGGGTAGGATACTCGTCCCATCAAAATTGTTCGTGACTGATTGATCCAATCCAACTACCTCCAAAAGCGTAGGCAGTATATCCATATAACTTACCAATTGGTCGTAGCTTTTGCTAGGGACATTTTTATGTTTTGGAAATTTGATAAAGAGCGGTACGCGGTGTCCGCCCTCGTATTCTGATCCTTTTTTCCCTCGCATTTGGGCGTTGTAGCCCTGCGTGACTTGCCCACTTTTATCAAATTTAGCTCCCGCAGATGTTCCGTTGTCTGTCAAAAAAATGATAATGGTGTTTTCTAACAATCCATTTGCGGATAGCATTTTTTCCAATTTTCCGAAGTTATCATCTACGTTGGTGATCTGACCGTAAAAGTTAGGATTGGGTACACGATCATCATTTTTGTACATGTCAATGTATTGTTGGGGAACGTGATGTGGGCCGTGAGGAGCATTGGTACTGATGTAACAAAAGAACGGTGAGTGCTCCTGCGCTGCTGATTCTTTAATAAAATTCATCGCCTCGTCAAACCAAATATCTGTGCAGTAGCCTTTGTATTTTTTGGGAGTGCCATTGTAGAAGTAAGTATCATCGTAATAATCATTATTCCAAAAATCAGGTGTCTGCCCAACTCCCCCGCCGCCGTGAATGAGCACTTCGTCAAATCCTCGATCTTGGGGACGAAACGGATAATTATCTCCCAAATGCCATTTCCCAAAAATACCAGTTCGATACCCACCTTTTTTTAAATAAGTCGCTATCGTTGGAAATTTTGTCCCCAAAAAAGAACGACCATTCACGGTATGCCAAGTCCCCGTTCGATTACAATACATACCCGAAAGTAATCCTGCTCGGGTGGGAGCGCAAGTAGTTCCTACGTGAAAATTGGTAAACGAAACACTCGCCTTCCCTAGTTGATCGAGGTTGGGTGTTTTGATGATGGAGTTGCCCGTAAATCCTAAATCGCCGTACCCTTGATCGTCCGTCATGATCAGGATGATATTGGGAGGGTTTGTTTTCTGAACATCCTTTGATTGCTGGCAAGTGAAAAACAGAGTGATAGATAAAATTTGTAGAGTTATGGTTAGGTTTTTCATTTCTATTTTTTCGAAGATGGTTTTGCCACTAAGGCGCAAAGGCACGAAGACTTTTATATACCTTGTATTTTTTTAAATGCCACAAAGGCGCGAAGGCACGAAGACTTTTTTTAGGGAAATAAACCTTAGTGGCTAAACACTAGATAAGTTTCATCAACTAATCAATGATCTTTCCTTCTAATCACTAACTAACTTATAGCTTCTTACCCAGTCGTAATAGGTGGTATTGATTTCATCATTGAGTAATTCTTCAACGGTAGGTGGGTCTTCCCAATTATACGTTTCCGTCACCAAGTGCATGAACATCGGCCGTTCAAAAGGTTCTTTTGGAGTCACGGTAAATTGGTGTTCTCCGTCCAAATAAAATTTGATGGTATTGGCATCTACCCACCAACAGCCGAAGGTGTGAAATGCTTCGCTGGCAGGAGGCGACATGGGAGCTTTCCCTCCTTTGGATAAGACTTCTTTTTCTCCTTTACAGTCCCACCTAAAGATATGTGTGTTCGCTCTTCTTGTGGTATTAAAATCTCCACCTCGCTTTTGCATACCGACTGCTTCCACGATATCTAGCTCGTCTTGTTCTCTTGGGCAATCATTATTCACGGGTTTATTTTTCATCCAAAAAGTAGAGGACATCGAAATACCCGAAGCCTTCATTTTGGCCTCGTAATATCCGTAGAAGGCATTTTTACTGACCGAAGCAACTGCCCCACCCGCAATGTTGTATTTGTCGGTTGCAGGTACGAGGGGTTGATTTTTTATCTGCAACGTGCCGTCCTTGACCGAAACCGTGGAAGCTCGAAAGGTAGCAGGAGGTCTTCCGTTTACCCAGTAGGGTGACCGATCGTGCCACTTTGATTTGTCTAAAGTTTTGCCATTAAATTCGTCGGAGAATTTAGGATTTAATTCCCAATGAAATCCCTCGGGAGCAGTAGGTAAAAATGCTCCTTCGGGAATTTGTGTGATTTTTGGAATTTTACTTTTGCAAGTGGATAATGATAATGCAAAAAGTAAAATTGAGATTTTAGTTAAACCTTTCATGGTGATTTGATTTTAAATTTTAACTCAAAAACCAACAGGCATCAAGGTGATTTTGTAGGCATAATTTCCCGATGGAATTCTGTGTTTTTCTAGTGGTGCTGCTTTGGTAGTCCACGAGTTAAAACCGCCGACACCCATCTGCCGATTATCAATATTGACATTGATAAAATCGGTTGGTCGGAGTTCGCAAGTGGTTGTCGCCGACTCGATATTTTCGTTGGAGTAAGGGTGTGCGCTGAACTCAAATAAGTTTCCAGAAATCCGTATTCCTTGGTCGCTGTCATTCAAAAAATTCACCCATCGGGTAGCGGTTCGATTGCCATTGGCTTGTGGATAAACGTAGGTAAAGGGAAAATCCTCCAACGTACTTTTGTATGTTCCCACAAAGGCAGCGTGATTCCTATCCACGTAATTTTCGTGTGGGCCTTTTCCCAACCAAGTGATTGTTGAAAAATCTTTTGGCAAATTTAAAGTCATGCCCACCCTCGGCAAATAGGGAAGTAAAGTGCTGGCAATCAGTTCGTTAGCGATTTCGATGCGTCCATCGGAGAAGATATGATAAGTACTTAGATGAGCTGCTCTTCCGTCGGGTAATTCGTGAATAACTTTGATGGTAATCTGTTGCGGTGTATTTTTTTCGTCGGTAATTTTGGTAAGCGTTTGTTGTTGGGTAGCTGTTTTCCAGTAGGCTAATCGCTGCGGGGTTTTCCACCCCAGCCGATCATTATCCGTTACGGGTCTCCAAAAGTTTGGTCGAATGGAATTTTGTAACAATGATTTTCCGTCAACTTGAAAAGACGCTAGTTGACCCCGCTGAACATCAAAAGTGATCTTTATTTTTTTATTGGAAATTACCCAATCCGTTGTGTTTTTTTGTAGGGATAAAGGTGATCCCGTAGAACTTCTGGATTCGTTAGCAGTGAGTTTAAAATTAGTTTTTGCACCTCCGAGTGCAAATTGCTCCTTCGCAAGGATATGATTTTTCTTTCCCCACTTGGTATCATTTTTTAGCTGTACAAAAAGATTCAGATGGTATTCTTTATCTTTCAAAAATTTCACATTCATCGGAATTTTCAGTTTTGTAATTCCATTGTTATCGAAAGTGGTCATCGGAAGTGAAGCCTTGGTCTTTACTTTTCCATCCTCCAAAATGGCGTAGCTAAACTCGTACAAATCAGTATCTAAAAATGCCCTGCGCTTGGTCACTTGAACCGTTCCTTTGGCTTCGTCTAATTTTTCAAAAACAAAAGGCTGAAAAACGTATTTACATTCTTCCGTGGCGGGCTTGACAGTTTGGTCAGCGTTGATAATTCCGTTGAGGCAAAAGTTGGCGTTGTGTTCTTTTTCCCCAAAATATCCGCCGTAGGCGTAGTGCTCGCAGCCATCCTTTTCTTTCACCAAAATACCCTGATCCATCCAGTCCCAAATGTACCCTCCCGCTATTCTCGGATTTTTATGAATGATGTCCCAAATTTCTTTTAACCCTCCGTTGGAATTGCCCATAGCGTGAGAGTACTCGCAGGAGATGACTACTTTTTTTCCCGTTTGCGACATATCCATTTCTCTAAATTCTTCGGGCGTAGGATACATCCGAGAAATCATATCGGTAAAATCCCAGGGATCGGGCGGGGTATTTTTTCGCTGCGGCGATAGCTTACCACCGCCGCCGTTGGCCCCTTCGTAGTGCAGCATTCGCTGGGGATCGGTATGCTTAATCCAGCCCGCCATCGCGGCGTGATTTGCTCCCAATCCCGATTCGTTGCCGAGCGACCAAGAGAAAATGGAAGGGTGATTTTTGTCTCGTTCTACCATGCGGATTGCCCGATCAACGAAGGAATTGGCCCACGCAGGGTCGTTGGTGAGTTCCCCGCGCAATCCGTGACTTTCGACGTTGGCCTCGTCCATCACATAAATTCCGTACTCATCACAGAGGTCGTAAAACTCAGGATTGTTGGGATAATGGCTACAGCGGACAGAGTTAAAATTATACTGTTTGAGCAATTCCATATCCCGTTTCATATCAGCCGTACTGACCACTTTTCCGTGATCTTTGTTATGATCGTGGCGGTTGACTCCGTAGAGTTTAACGGGCTGACCATTGACGGTAAAGATGCCATCGGTCCATTCGTATTTTCTAAAACCAATGCGACAAGATTTGGCTTCGGTGACTTTCCCCTCACCGTTTTTCAACGCCAAAACCAATGTGTAAAGGTGAGGGGTCTCTGCTGTCCATTTTTTTGGATTCGAAATGGGGATGTTAAAAAAATCAAATTTGACCGCCCAGCGTTGGTCAAACCAATAGGTGACAACCTGATTGACTCCGATGGTCTGTTCGCCTACGACCTTTTTATTTTTATCAAAAATCTTAGCGGATAATTTCCAATCCGAAAGATCAGTCAAAGTGGTTCTCGGTTTCTTAGCTCGGAGCGCATTGATCTTCGGACGAATCATCACGGTAGCATCCGTATAATTTTTATCCAACTCCGTTTTTACAAAAAAATCACTGATCGCAATTTTTGGCTCTGCCAAAAGCAACACATCCCGATGGATACCGCTCAATCTCCAATGGTCTTGTACCTCTAGGTAAGACCCATCGCACCAGCGGAAAACTTGAGCAATGACTGTGTTTTCTCCTTTCTGTAAATAGCTTGTTATATCGAACTCGGCGGGCAGTCGACTACCTTGGCTGTAGCCCACTTTTTTCCCATTGATCCAAACGTACATCGCAGCGGTGACTCCGCCAAAATGCAATCGGACGTTCATATTTTCCCAACTTGAAGGAATGGTAAATGTTTTTTTGTAAATGCCTACGGGATTATCTTCGTCTCCGATTTTTGGATAATCGTGTCGGCGCCAAGGATGACCGCTGTTGACGTAGATGGGTTGCCCGTAGCCTTCCATTTCCCAATTGCTCGGTACGGGGATTTTTTTCCAATCCGAAAATTTAGGATTTAAAAAATCTTGGGGTGCTGCCGACGGACGGGGCGACCAATTAAAATCCCAATCTCCATTGAGGGATTGTACCCTAGCTGATTTTTCTTTATAAAATTCTAATGCCTGAGACTCGGACGCAAAAGAATACATCGTGGCTCTCGCTGGCAGTTTGTTGATGCCAATGACGGCTGGATTTTCCCAATCGTGAAGTTGTTGCGCGTGACTAATTTGTGCTAAAAAAAGGAGGGTAGAAAGAAGTAGGTTTCTCATCGTGTTGGTAGCGAGTTGATTTTAAAATGTTTTGCGAAGCAAGTTTAAAAAAACTCTAAAAGGGAGAAGGTTACATTTTTTATAATTCGTACCACAGATGGTTTTTAATGAAGAATTGAGAATTGAGAATTGAGAATTAAGAATTAGGGGTGTACAAAGTTTTTTGAAGTTTTGGGAAGCGTATTTTTTGTTGGTATTTAATACCAATATTCCAATCATCGGTTTCTTATATGAGAAAAGTGTCGTCCCGCTGGGACTCAAAAGCTATTGATTCGACTTTTTTACTACCCATATTTTGTCCCTCTGGGACTTCTAGTTATAAAAAGTCCCAGAGGGACAAAATATGGGTAGGGTATAACAATCCATTTGCATATTCTAAGAGTCCCAGAGGGACGACACCTACTTGCTGTCAGGCACAGCAATTTATTTGCATAAATGAATTCAAAAACTTTGTACACCCCTTATTAAGAATTGAGAATTGAGAATTAAGAATTGAGAATTAAGAATTGAGAATTGAGAATTAGGGGGATACAAAGTTTTTTGAAATTTTAGAAAAGTGCTTTGGCTGATATATGCCATTAAATTTAGATAAATAGAGTTATTATGATAGCCCCGTAAATTGGAAATTCATATTTGTCAATGCCGAATTTAATCTTTACTTACGTAAATTAGCTACATCTACCTGACGGTAGGCAGTTGCCGTCCCTCTGGGACTTTGAGATAATGTAGAACTTTAATTTTACTACTACCAATATGTCGCACCTCTGGTGCTCTTTAGCTCGAAAAGTCCCAGAGGGACAACATATAGGTAGTATGAAAGCTACCAAGTTCGTTTACCGCCGAGTGCCAGAGGGACGGCACATCTCCAGACAGAGCGTTCCTGACTATTAATTTTTAACTTACAGGTTATCATATCGCCCCCGTTGATCTCAATCAAACTTACTACCCACCAAAAAATAACTAAACTCAAAAACTTTATACAATCCTAATTATGAATTATAAATGTCGAAAATACGGTGAAACGACAAAGTTGTCTTTCTATTAAATTTTACATAAATACAGCTTCACCGTATTTTCGATAATTTTCAATTCAACTTTGTGTCTTGGTGACTTCGTGGCGCACGCTAAAAAAATCCATTTCTACCACATTTCACATCATACCTCCTAAATGGTTAAACAAGAAAACTTGACTTTGGTATTTCATAAATAAAACCAAGTCAAAAAGATGAAGCCATTTCCACAGTTAAAATTAATGAGATTAGTAGTTCTCTTTACTTTTGTTTTTACAGGCATTCACCACCCAATGTTGGCACAAGAGCGCCCCAACGTAATTGTAGTGTTAGCCGATGACGTTGGGGTAGGAGACATTTCACATTATCGCCGTAATCATTCGGATAAGATCATTATGGAAACGCCCGCCATTGACCAGTTGGCGAAAGAAGGATTGACCTTCTCCAATGCCTACGCACCCGCTGCCCTCTGTGCGCCGTCCCGATATGCTATTATGACGGGCAATCATTGTTTTAGAAGCGATTATCCTTGGGGCGTCTGGGGATCGTACCAAAAATCCCCCATCAAGGAAGATCAGTTGACACTCGGAAGACTGATGAAAGAAGCAGGCTACCAAACCGCTTTCTTTGGTAAGTGGCATTTGGGGGGAGACTATTTGAGAAAAGATGATAGCACCACTATTTACAGAGGACTTCGCAACAAGCCCGAATTGGATGTGGACATCAGAAAGATCGTCGGTGGCGGCCCGCAGTCCAATGGATTTGATTACAGTTATACTTTTCCCGCCGGTATTCAGGCAGTACCCTACGCCGCTTACGAAAATGGAATTTGGCTACCTTTTCACGAAGACTCCAAGGTAGATTTTATCACCCAAAAGAAAATGACAAAAATCAAAGTCAAGCTAGATAAGTTGGAAGGCTTAGGCGATAGTCATTGGAATCCACACCGTGCAGGGCCCTTGTTGGTGAATAAAGCTGTTGATTTTTTGGAGAAAAAAACAACGGAACAACCATTTTTCCTGTATTACTGTGCGCAGGCGGTTCACTTGCCACACACGCCCTCGGATAGTTTGAATGGGAAAAAAATCAAAGGCACGACGCCTTCTCGCCATTTGGATATGGTCAAAGAACTCGATGTACAAATAGAAATGATGGTGGCAACTTTGAAACGAAAAGGTATCTACGAAAATACCCTCATCATCATCACTTCCGACAATGGAGGGCTACTCCGATCAAAAACCATTAAGTCGGGACACCAATCCAATGATATTTATCGGGGTGGGAAAAACCAACCGTACGAAGGTGGCAATCGAGTGCCATTCATCGCCACTTGGCCAGAGAAGATAAAAGCCAATAGACAATCAGATATTCCAGTTTTGGGACTAGACATCATGGCAACTCTCGGTGCATTGACGGATCAAAATCTAGTACAAGCCGGACTGACGGATGGTCGTGACTTATTGCCTATTTTTTATGATGAAAAAAAATCGCTCTCTCGCCCGTTTGTTGTCACTCAAGCGGGAACGGGTAAGCAGGTGATGATTAGAAAAGCAGGTTGGAAATTGATTATCCAAACGGACAAAAAAAATCCCTCCAATCGTGATCGAAAACCTGTGGCACTTTTTGACTTAAAAAATAACGCCACGGAAGAAGAGCAACAGAATCTGATCAATTCGAAAGCCCACCAAGCCAAAGTGCAAGAATTATTGGAATTGTATAATGCCACGAGAGATAAGGATAGTAGTTAAAATCGCAGAGTCGTACAAGTCCCCTTCAGAATATCGAAGCTGTAAGCCACTTCACGTTTCGCAATCATTATTAATTATTCATTATTAATTCCCTAAACGCTCTTGTCTATTCATTGTCCATAACTACAACAGTACAGAAAAAACATTTCTGTTACCATTGACGACATAACTTCCATTGCCATTGCTAGAGATGATGGATATTTAGGAAACAAAGTAACTACTTACCACCATGCTTTGAGAACCTCGTGGGCTGAGAAAGCGGGAATGTAAGTGTTCTTAAAGCCAAATTATGGAGCGTTTGTTGGCTTTAAGAACTTTTGCTTTACTTATTTGCTATCCCACGAAGT
>JBCCJE010000111.1:0-10155 GCA_039027925.1 Bacteroidota bacterium | reverse complement strand
TTCGGCGTGCGTTTGATGTCGCCGAGATTGGCGGTCAGGTTTTTTAGCCAAGCCGTTAGGTGTACCGTAGTTGTTCTGCTGGAAGAACCCAAGAAAACATCGAGGTCGTCATCATTATCTATATCAATAAATCGTATGTCGCTCCCACCTTTACGTGGCGCAAAATAAACTCTTGTAGTATCTGAAAAATCTAAATTGTCCCCAGCATTGTAGGCAATGATACACTCGTAGCTGTTGTTACTGGTGTAGGCCATATCTACAAAACCGTCGTTGTTCAGGTCACCCACCTCTATTCTTGCGGGATTATAATCATCAAGAATGGGGGCGGCGAGGATAGATGATGTGTAAGTACCATTTTCGTTGTAAGAGAATCTGATTTCAGAACCTGTATTTTGAATACTCACAATGTCCAAATCATTATCATTGTCCAGATCCACAAAACTCAGATAGCGCGATTCTGCCTGCAAATCAATGTCTTGATTAAAAGTATAGCTGCCATTATTATTTTCTAATAATTGATAACCTGAGAAGGTAGAGGTGATAATATCTCGATCACCATCGTTATCAAAATCCATAAAATATATCTCCCCAGCGAAGGGTAAGAAAAACTGTTCTTCCGTTGAGAAATTACCCGATCCATCATTTTCGAAATAACTCACCTGATCTACCGTTGCCCAGATAATATCCATATCATTGTCATTGTCGGCATCGGCAATGTTGGGCAAATGGGTATTATCCACCACCTCAAATTCTTGCATCAACGAGATGTCACCTTCCTGCGAGACATCGTACAAGTGGATTCTCGAAATATCTTTTCGTCGGCTAGTCGCTAGGATTTCATCGCGCCCGTCTCCATCAAGATCGCCAGCAATGACGTAAGTGAAGTTGTAGGATTCTTCAATCGTATTTTTTGTGGGCGTAAACAACACTTGCGCTTGCAGTGTATTTTGCAACGCCAGGAGGAAGATAATGAGATGAAGTTTTTTCATAATAAATACCTTGTTTAAAGTCGCTAACCTAACGATAACATAAAGTTGAGGCTTTCTTTTTGTTTTTAAAAGAACATTTAATTAGATTTATACAGATTTAAAAAAATGCAAATTGTTGATAATCAGCTTTTTAAGTAAAAAAATATACATATTTAAAAATATATTTTACTTCGTAAAAAAATAGAAGATGAAGTTGTTTTACGTACTGCAAAGCCTAGATGCTAGAGAAAAGTCAAAACTCAAGTCATTCCTTCAAAATGATTTTTTTAATAAAAGAAAAGACGTTCAGTTACTCTTTACTACGTGGATGGAAGCAAAAGGGCGTACGCACCCACCGGCATTTTACTGGGAAAAAATATTTCCTGATAGAGCTTTTTCCAAAAAAGATTGGCATTTGCTTACTTCCAGAACGCTAAAATTGGTGGAGGATTTTTTATCCGTAAAAATACTGTTACAATCTCCAACCGATAAAAAATTTTTCTTAGCAAAGGCATACCGAAAAATCAAAAAAGAGAAATGGTTCAAAGGCGCAGTTCGAGATACTGCCGCAGCTTTAGAAAAACAAAACTACCGCAGCACCACCTATCTGCAACAAAAACATGATCTCGCCTACGAAGAATACGATTACATCCAAAGTTTTAATCGAAAGGAAAGAACCAACCTGCAAGAGGTAAGCGATAGCTTGAATGCGTATTTTTTAGCAGCCAAATTGCGACAAGGCTGTATTGCCATCTCTCGTAAAACGATCAATCAAGAGACTTACGAAATTGACTTACTAGCGGAGGTATTGGCATTTGTTCACTCCAATCCCGATTGCCTAAAAGTACCTGCTATTGCTATGTATTTTTATTGTTATAAAGCTATTACTGCCGATGCTAACGAAACTTACTTTTTGCAACTCAGGAATCAAATTGAACTATTTCAAAATAATTTTCCCCCATCCGAAATCAGAGATATTTATTTTGTGGCGATCAATTATTGCATTCGAAGATTGAACACAGGTACAAAAATGTACGTGCGAGAAGCATTGGAACTGTATCGGTTAAGTCTGAAGGCGGGGTATCTATTACAAGATGGTATCATGCCAGAAAGTACTTTCGGAAATATCGTGACGCTTGCCATAAAATTAAAAGAGTACGATTGGGTGAAATCTTTTTTGGAAAAATACCAGACGCAACTCCATCCCAATTTTCAAGAACCGCTCTTTCATTTTTCTATGGCAAAATTACTTTACGTAGAAAACAAGCTAGAAAAAAGTATGCAGGAACTTTCGTTGGTAGTGACCAAAAAAGCACCATTCTTATTTCTCGGCGCTAGGACACTCCAATTGAAAATATATTTTGAGTTGCAAGAATTTGATCTGCTGGAAAGTTTGCTAGACAGTCTCCGAGTGTATCTCCAACGTAAAAAAGATATGGGATACAAACGAGAGAATTATGAAAACCTCATAGGCTATACAAGAGTATTGTTATCCATCGGCACGATGCCAAAAGCAGAGGTAGAACTATTCAGAAAAAAGGTGACGGAGACGGCAGTTTTTACGGAGAAGGAGTGGTGCTTGCAGCAGATTGATAAAATGGGGAGGTGAGGAAGGGTATATTCGTGTTTGATATTTCCACCCAGCGATACTGATCGCTGCTAGCAAATTTAATAAAATAAGAGAGATGCTTCAACCCGTAGGCATCTCGCAAATGATAGTGGGTAAGTGTGAACGGAGTGAGGCGATTCCTGCTATCGAACCTGCTGAAAAAATTGCTGACGCTTTTGGTGTGAGTTTGGGCTATTTTGTTGGGAAAGAGTAAAACGCTCAGTTCGATAAACAGACCCTAAACCGATTACAGCAAATTGAAAATCTTGATGCTGATACCAAAGAAGAGATGTGGTTCTTTATTGATACTGTCCTTTGTGATTCGCAAGCTCGCAAAGCCTACGCTTCGTAATTCGCCCCTTTTTTTCTTTTTAATTGACAGCTAAAAAAACAATCCCGAGTAATCGGGACACGGTGCACATACACCGTGTCCCGAATTTCTCGGGGTCTTTTCTTCTTCTCAGTTCGTGTATGCTAGCCCTCAAGTCACAAACTTGCCCAATATCTCACACTAAGCTCCTAGTTCTGATGTATTCGTCGTTTTTCGATACATCTTCAATGGTTCACTTGCGTTCAACTCCTCTAATCTCACTTGAGCAAGCTTTCTTGCCCTTTTCCTTTTCGCTCAATACCTCAACTTCACAGTTAAAGCACCAAAAGGTAGTTTGCAGGCGGCTACTAACAGCAGCCTGCGGAGGGTCGGTTCCTCCATCTTATTAACAGCATGACTTCTCAGTCTTCAGGACACACTTAGCGCCAACAGGGGTGGACTCAGCGTAGAATACTGCTCCGCTTGCTGAAACAAGAAGCTTAGTTTAATTGAAAATGGAGAATTGAAAATTATCGAACCTTGTAGAAGATAATTTTCAATTCTTAACCAGCGATAAATAATCCAAATAATAAACGACCTTCAAGGAAAAGCTATTACTCTGCGGAAACTCCCCCAAACGATTGACGCCTCTTCCGTAGGAATACTGAATGGAGTTAGGTAAGTCGCTGACATCGCTTGTTGCATTTTTCCAAATAAAGAAAATATCGCTCCCTGGGGCAAACCTCCAACGGTAGATCATATCAATATTAAAAAAATTGTAACTCAAATCGTTGAACTCATCGTAATCCGTTGCTACCAATAATCCATCCTCATCCAATTTGTTAAATTCATTGTATGCTACTGACGACCAATAGTGGCGGAGTCGAAAAGTCAAAGCCATATTTTTGTTGAAGTTGTAGCTGGCGTTGATGGTATTGGTTGTGGTTTTTTGGTCGCGCTTGCCGAGGATAATTTCATCTCTGTGGTCAGCTACGAATCCCACATCGTTATGATCGTAAAAATTGCTGTTGGTCAATCGGAAATTGAATTTATCATTCACTCGGTAGCGGAGACTAAACGTCAAGCCCCCCCAATAACCCTCGTATAAGTCAAATGTTTTTCCTCCATTACCGCTCATGCCCAGTTGAATTTTTTTCCTTTGGTCAGAGTTAATATTCATTCCAATATTTCCCATTTTAGGAGTTTTGAAAAAACGACCCGCAGTGCGAGGCTCGAAGAAATCGTTACCATTCTTAATGGGTTCGGCGTAAGTCCAGATATTAAATCGCCAGAACTTTTTGGTCTGCGCCCACCACCAAGCGTTAATGCCGTATTCCGCAAATTTGTTGGGGGAGTACAATCGCTGCATACCTGTCCACGCCCCACCGCCCATAGCGTTCCATATTCCAAAGGGTTTATATTTTCCGTAGTCCATCCAAAAGTCAAAACTTTGCTCATTATTGTTATAAAGAAATCCCAAATCATTGATATCGTAAGTATGACTCTCCTCGCTGTAACCTCCTCCGAAGTTGAAGTTGCCATTTGTTTTTGCGGCACCGATGCTGAAGGCGTGACCAAACAAAGCAGTCTTGGTATCATTTTCCAGCATGGTATTGAGATCATCTTCGGGAACAAACAGATTATTCGAAATATGATTTTTGTACGCCGTGTTATCCGCGAAGTATTGTTGACTGACCTTTAGGTTGGCGTTGATTCTGAAGGACTGAGCTTTATTTCTAAATTCAAAAATTCCTGCCGTAGCGTTCGCATCGTAATCCGATCCATCTCGAAGTACGTTGGTATTAATGATGGTGAAGTAGGAATTATTTTTTAGATTTTGATCTACAACCATCACGTTATAATTAGTCAATGGATTGGTTTGGACTCGTCGAGTTTCTCCATTTTCCATTCTGATCGTAGCGTTGGTTGCTCCCGCTACGGCGTTGAAAAGTCCTAATCCCGTTCCGCTCGTAGTTCTTCCCGACACCTTGGTAGCATTGTACAATTGAACTGCTTGCGGGGCATCAATAACTTCCTCGCCCTCCTGTAAAAAATCATCAGCAGAGTGCATGGGCGAACCACCAATTCGGCGAGAGTAAAAAAGATTTCCCTTATTGAACAGTTCCGTTCCTTCGGTGAAGAATTGCCGATTCTCATCGAACCGAACCTCAAATTGAGTTAAGTTTAAAACTTGATTATCGGATACGGCTTCTCCAAAATCTGGAATCAATGTCATGTCCAAAGTGAAGGCATCACTCAGGCCGTAGCGAATATCCATTCCCGCGTTGAATGATCTACCCCAAGCACTTTGTGGATTGACCTCCGCCTTGTCATTATAATTTTCTGCGTAGGTAGCGATGAACGGAGTGGCAGATAATCGTACGGGGGACTTGATGTCCGAGATGCCTTCAATCGTTCCGAACTGATTTAAAAAGCCTGGCTGCGTGGGAACGATCTCGCTCCAAAAACTTTTTTCTTGCAGGCGTTGGATTTTTCTACCAAAATTAATTTTCCATTTTTGCTCTTTAGAATCGGGAAATCTGATGGCGGAGTACGGAATTTTCATCTCTACTACCCAACCATTTTCCACCACTTTTGCCTCTCCTTGCCATACCGCATCCCAGCCTTCATCCTCTCCAAAAACCGAATACTGCGCGTCAAACTGTACACCCACGGGAGTCAAAATAAAACTTACCCCATTGATACCATCACCGTAGGGATTTAAAAAAATGCCAAACCAATCCGTATTACCCAACTCATCTCTCTGGGAAAGTTGTCTCTGAATACCTTTGGGATTATCGTCGTATAACATTGCTCCTACGTAAATTGCGCCGTTGTCGTACAACACTTTAATTTCTGATTTTTGGGAAGGCTGATCTCCCGGACTTGGTTCGAGCTGAACTAGGTCGGTAGCAATCGGAGCGTTGAGCCAATCGCCTTCGTCGAGTACACCGTCAATTTTAAAGGAATTGCTAGTACGGATGGCAGTCGTCACTTTTTCGACTTTTTCTTTTTGTGGATTGGTATTTTTTTCGACAGAGACTTGAGCGTGGGAAAAGGTGAGGGAGATAACTGCAACTGCTACAGCCACAAACGGATTTTTCATTAGGTGTACTAATTTAAAGTGGTGATGAATAGTTTATCTAATTACTGCTGAATATTCAGAAGGTTACAAGATAACGGTCAAAAGGCTAGTGGTTACTGTGAAGTTTTTGTCTTTAGGAAATTAGACCAGAAAAGGTGCTAATTGATTAGTTTTTGTTAAGAGTATGTCTAAATTTTCCTGATGAGATTTCTGCTGACAAATTTTGTTTTAATCAAGGCAAATTTTGCAATCGAATGCGGGCAATTCGACGTCCCGAGCACTCGGGATAACGCAGAGTAAAACAAAATTTGGCGCAGAAATCTCATTGAGGGAATTTTAGGCATGCTCTAAAGACACTTTTTGGAAAAGAGGGTTGTAAAAAATCAAAGATATAAATGCAAAAAATTAGCATTTAACATTTGGTACTTTCAAGTCTTAAAACAAAAAATCAAATGTCTAACTTTGATAGCCTTTTTACAAAACAATTTTCAAACCACTATTCCCATTGGCAGTATTTAAAAAAATAGGATGCGCTTTAGTGCTGTTGGTCATCACTTTCCCGGTGATCCGACCGGGGGTTAGCTTGCAAATTGATCCACAGATTCATTGGGTTTTTAATTATCTTTTCCATCAGGATTTTTCAAAAACCCAGCATCTGATTTTTCCACACGGGCCACTCACTTTCATTAATTTTCCATTGTCAATAGGTCATAATTTATTTTTAGGGACTCTCATCCACGCAACGTTGCGGTTGGGTTTTATCTCTACTTTTTTAAAGTTGGGAAATGTAATCAATCCCAAAAAATGGTGGTTACATTTGATCTTAGCTTTTTGTGTACTAGAATTCATGGAGCTGGATTTTGTGATTACGGGGCTGGTGGCCAATAGTCTATTTCTATACCTTTACACTCAAAAAAATAGATGGTTCATTTTTGCCATACTCATCGCTACGCTAGGTTTTTATACAAAAATCGCCATTGGCGTTATTGCTTTTTCGATGATAGTTCCACTTTTGTTTTATTTATTTTTTGAAAAAAAATCGCCACGACGCTTACAAAAATTATTTCTTCGAGTGACTTCCATTCCGATTGCCCTTGCACTCAGTTGGTTTTTGCTGTACCAAAATTTTACTGAGTTTGGAAAATATACGACGGGAATGATCGAGCTAGTGAAGGGAAATTCAGACTCGGCGGGACTTTATCCTGATAACAATTGGTGGTGGTTGGGAGTAAGTATTTTTTCTTTTTTAGTACTTCCATTAGTTCAAAAAGAAAAGACAACTTGGCTCGTGTACATCTTGTTAGGATTTTCAGTATTTGCCGTTTGGAAGCACGGAATGGCGCGCCAAGACCCTTGGCACATGATTAAAATTTTTGGTTGGTTATTGCTTTTTTACAGTTACATTTTTCTTTTGAATAAACAGATAAAACCACTAGCCATTATCAGTTGTATTACCACACTTTTATTTTTTCACGCCAACATTAAATCAAGTGTAGGGCTATTTGTCCACGAATTTGGATGGGATGGATACCAAAATTTTGCAGCCGTATTTTTTAACCAAAAAGATTTTTTTAAAGAAAACAGTAAGGCTTCGGAAGCGCGTATCCAGATCGCTAAGTTGTCTCCCGAAGATTTGCAATTGATTGATAATCAGACAGTTGACTGCTATCCTTGGAACTATGCTTTCGTTGCTGCCAACGATTTGAACTGGCAGCCCCGACCGATCATTCAAAGCTACGCTGCTTATACCCCTTGGCTAGATCAACAAAACGCATCGCATTTTTCTTCAACGCAAGCTCCTCAATTTTTGATTTGGGAAAATGATATTTTGAAAAGAGATATTTGGGAAGGTGAGCTGACAAGTATAGATAATCGCTACCTGCTCAACGACGAACCGCAGACGATCCTTTCTATTTTTTCCAACTATAAAATCGTTAGTAAAAACGACGTGTATTTATTGTTAAAAAAAGTTGACTCTTCACCATTACTAGCTCCGAGAGTTGAAAAAATCACCGACGCCACTTGGCATCAATGGATAGATGTCCCTTATTTTGGCGATGGAATTTTAAGGGCAAAGTTTCATTTTGAAAGTACATTTTTAAAGCGGCTAAAAGCAAAAGCCTACAAAGATGAGCCCTTATTTATCGAATATCTATTCGCCGACGGAACAAAACGTAAGTATCGCTTCACGGCGGAAAACGCTACGCAGGGGTTGTGGATAAATCCATTTATATCCAAACCCTCGGATGATTTTATCCATGCGGCAGCTACAAAAATTAGATTTTCCTGTGCGAATGACTTTTTGGTTAAGGACAAAATTCAGTTGGCGTGGGCGTTTATTCCTTTGGCAAAATCAAAGGCGCGAAATAGTTATAACAATTCTTTTGCATTGTTCAAAAAAGACAAAAGAAAGAAGCGCAACGTTCTTTTTGAAAAGAATGATGCCTTTGATGATTCCGTAGTGGTTGCTGCCAATTCATTTTCACCTGCTTACGAAATTCCTATCGTGACTTTGCAAAAAGACTCGTCAACTACTTTTGAAGTAAGGGCAAGTGTGGCCGCAAATCTACCTCATCGAGCCAACGGAAAATTAGTCATTACGCTAGAAGAAGCGGGGGAGGTATTGCTGTGGGAGGGAAAGCCGATTGAAGATTTTATGACTATTTTTAATCAATGGGAGACAGTTGCGTTCGGTAGATCATTACCCAAAAAGATCAGCGATAAAGCGGTGTTAAAAATTTATGTTTGGAATAGTGGGAAAGAAGATTTTAAAATTAGGGCGTTTCGGATGTGGGTTGTTGCTAATCAATAACAATAAATTTACAATTCTTAATTAGCGTATTTCCCCCAGACGTGAATTTGATAGGTGACTTTTTAAAATCTTTTAAGGGGTTTGTTTGTTTTCAAAAAGCAGTAAATTTGCTTGCATTTTTAAAATTCAGCATTTTTTTATTTTAAAAAATATACACACAAAATGGCAACGCCACGGACAGTAGCATTTTATACTTTAGGTTGCAAACTCAACTATTCGGAGACTTCCTCCATCGGGAGGTTATTTGAGGATTACGGATACGCCGAAGTGAAATTCGAAGAGGGCGCCAATATCTACGTCATCAATACTTGCTCGGTGACTGATTTTGCGGACAAAAAATGTAGGCAGATTGTTAGGCGAGCTTTACGCTTTTCGCCCGAAGCGTTTGTGGTGGTGATTGGTTGCTATGCCCAACTGAAGCCCAAAGAAATCGCAGATATTCCGGGAGTGGACTTGGTGCTCGGCGCAGCGGAGAAATTTCGAATCCTAGATTTTATAGATGATCTCAGCAAAGCACCCGATAAAGGTATGGTGAGGGCAAGTGAAGTCAAGGAAGCCAATCAGTTCGTTAATGCTTTTTCATTTGGTGATCGGACGCGCTCGTTTTTAAAAGTTCAAGATGGCTGCAACTACAAATGCAGTTTTTGTACCATCCCCTTAGCGAGGGGAAAAAGCCGAAGCGATACGGTCGAGAATGTGGTAGCTAATGCTAGTAAGATTGCAGAAATGGGGGTCAAAGAAATTGTACTGACGGGAGTCAACATTGGAGATTTTGGCAATGGTACGGAGGTGATCGAAGGAACTCGACCAAAGAAAGAAGCCATGTTTATTGATCTGATCAGAGCACTAGATCAAGTGGACGATATTGAGCGTTTTCGGATTTCGTCCATTGAGCCGAATTTGTGTACCGATGAGATTATTGAATTTGTAGCCAACTCGAAGCGGTTTGTACCGCATTTTCATATGCCGCTTCAATCGGGCAACAATAAGCAATTGAAAATGATGCGCCGCCGCTACAAGCGGGAATTGTACCAAGATCGTGTGGCTACCATCAAATCCTTGATGCCGCATTGCTGCATTGGGGTAGATGTCATCGTTGGATTTCCGGGGGAGACTGACGACGACTTTTTGGAGACTTATCACTTTTTGGAAAGTTTGGATATTTCGTACCTACACGTTTTTACTTATTCGGAACGACCAAATACGTTGGCCAACCAAATGAAGGATGTGATACCGATGGAAAAACGTCGGAAGCGAAATGAAATGCTGAGAAATTTATCCGAAAAGAAAAAGCGAAATTTCTATAACCAATATTTAGGTAGCTACGGAAATGTATTGTTTGAAGTACACCGGGATAAAAATAAAATGACG